>CAKSUL010000026.1 GCA_934501475.1 uncultured Roseovarius sp.
TCCTTGGGCTTGTCCGCTTCGCCACCCATCAGCAGGGCCATGGAATCCTCTTCAGGCTCATCGACCTCGATTTCGACCTGGTTGGATTCGATCAGACGCTCGCGCAGATCATCGGCGCATTGTGTCTCTTCCGCGATCTCACGCAGGGCCACAACGGGGTTCTTGTCGTTGTCACGCTCCACCGTCAGGGGGGAACCGGCGGCAATCTCGCGGGCGCGATGCGCGGCCAGCATGACCAGTTCAAAACGGTTGGGAACCTTGTCAACACAATCTTCGGTCGTAACGCGGGCCATGGGACCTCCGGATTTCAAGCGTTCTAAGAAGAGTCGTAACTACGCGTTTGATTCCAGATTTACAAGGGCCGAATCATTCACCACGACGTGATGCACGCATAGCGCGATCACATTGCAATCACGTCCTTTTTTGTCTCTTGCGGCAATGCCTCCAGCATCTGCGCGACGCTGCGCCCCGACACCGGATGCCGCCAGTCAGGTGCCACATCCGCCAGCGGGACCAGCACGAAGGCGCGATCCTGCAGGCGCGGATGCGGCAGGATCAACTGATCGGGCGTGGTTTGCATCTGCGCATCAGCGGCCAGATCACGCCACTGGGCGTGGGTTTGCGTGTCGGGCAGCACCAGATCGCCCATCGCGATCAGGTCCAGATCCAGCGTGCGCCGCCCCCACCGCTGCACGCGTTCGCGCCCGAACGCGGCCTCGACATCATGCAGCAGGGCCAGCAGGGCGCGCGCATCGCACTCCACACGCAAGGAAGCCGCCGCATTGACATAATCCGGCCCCGCCCCGGCCGGGAAACAGGGCGTGGCGTAAAACCGGCTGACGCGGCAGGGCACGGCGCCTTTGGCGGCCAGCAAATCAAGGGCTGCGCGCAACGTCTGCTCGGGCGGGCCCGCATCGGACGGCAGATTTCCGCCAAGCGCGATCAGCGCGACGTCATGTGACCTTGCGTTCAATTTTCATATCCCGTTGTCTGTAACCTTGTCGCCCGCGTGTCATATACATAAGTATACCGCGCAACCGCCCTTAATCCCGTACCACTCACACTGCCGAACTTTGGGGCGGATATCTCTTATTCGAAAGGATTTTTCAATGTTTTACAAGGACGAACGGCTTGCGCTGTTCATCGACGGCTCCAATCTGTATGCCGCCGGAAAGTCCCTTGGCTTTGATATCGATTACAAGCTTCTGCGCAGCGAATTCATGCGTCGGGGCAGACTGTTGCGTGCCTTCTACTACACTGCCCTGCTGGAAAACGATGAGTATTCGCCGATCCGCCCCCTGGTGGACTGGCTGCATTACAACGGCTTCAGCATGGTGACCAAGACCGCCAAGGAATATACCGACAGCCAGGGCCGCCGCAAGGTCAAGGGCAACATGGACATCGAACTGGCCGTGCACGCGATGGAGCTTGCACCGCATGTCGATCACATCGTCATCTTCTCGGGTGACGGGGATTTCCGTCCGCTGGTGGAAAGCCTGCAACGTCAGGGCAAGCGCGTGTCCGTGGTCTCGACCATCCGCAGCCAGCCGCCGATGATCGCCGACGAATTGCGCCGCCAGGCCGACAATTTCATCGACCTCGACGACCTCAGGGAGGTGATCGGCCGCCCGCCGCGCGATCCGATGCCCGACCGCACCGAGGCGCTGGCCGACCAGGACTGATCCGCGCGCCATGGCCACCCAATTGCGGTGACCGCCACACAGGCCCCGACGGCCCGTCCCTTTGCCGGGGGCGGGCCGTTTGCATGTGCCATGCGCAGATATGACCCGCGACAGCACAGGCCTTGCGCCTGCAACGGGGGGTTGGCCACATCCGGCAATGTCGAAAATATCGCCCGCATGGCGCATGTCATGACGCCTGGCGCGGGTGGTTTTCTGCGTCCCCCTCTGGACGCCGCCGCGCGCAGCCTTTACCTCTGGGCGCACAGGAGAGCACCGATGACCAAATCCCCCCTCACCCTCTATCTGGCTGCGCCGCGCGGGTTCTGCGCCGGTGTGGACCGCGCGATCAAGATCGTGGAAATGGCGCTGGAAAAATGGGGCGCGCCGGTCTTTGTGCGCCATGAGATCGTGCATAACAAATATGTCGTCGATGATCTGCGCGCCAAGGGGGCGGTGTTTGTCGAGGAACTCGAGGATTGTCCGGGCGACCGTCCGGTGATCTTTTCGGCGCATGGCGTGCCCAAATCCGTCCCCGCCGAGGCCGCCCGCCGCGAGATGGTCTATGTCGATGCCACCTGCCCGCTGGTCAGCAAGGTCCATATCGAGGCCGAGAGGCACCACGCCGCCGGGCTTCAGATCATCATGATCGGCCACCGCGGCCACCCCGAAACCATCGGCACCATGGGCCAGTTGCCCGACGGCGCGGTGTTGCTGGTGCAGACCCCGGCCGATGTGGCCGATCTGGCGGTGCATGACGATAGCGCGCTGGCCTATGTCACCCAGACCACGCTGTCGGTGGATGACACCGCCGATATCGTCGCCGCCCTCAAGGCGCGCTTTCCCGCCATAAGGGGGCCGCACAAGGAAGACATCTGCTATGCCACCACCAACCGCCAGGAGGCGGTCAAGGCGATGGCGGCGCGCGCGGATGCGATGCTGGTGGTGGGCGCGCCCAACTCGTCCAACTCGCGCCGCCTGGTCGAGGTGGGATCGCGCGCCGGATGCGGGTATTCGCAACTGGTGCAGCGCGCCACCGATATCGACTGGCGCGCGCTTGAGGGGATCTCCAGCCTGGGCATCACCGCCGGGGCCTCGGCGCCCGAGATCCTGGTCAATGAGGTGATCGCCGCCGTGCAGGAACGCTATGACGTCACGATCGAAAATGTCGAAACCGCCGTCGAGAACGTGGAATTCAAGGTGCCTCGCGTGCTGAGACACCCCGCATGAGCATTCAATTCCTGATCACCGCGCTGGTTGTCGTCATCGCGCCGGGCACCGGTGTGATCTATACGCTGGCCGTGGGTCTGGCGCAGGGGCGGCGCGCGGCGCTGATTGCCGCGCTGGCCTGCACGGTCGGGATCGTGCCGCATCTGCTGGCGGCGATATCGGGGCTGGCGGCGGTCCTGCACAGTTCGGCGCTGCTGTTTCAGGTGGTGAAATTCGCCGGCGTCGCCTATCTGCTTTACCTCGCCTGGCAGACCTTGCGCCATGACGGCGCGCTGTCGGTCTCGGGCGATCGGAACGCGCAGGGCGGGCAATCCGCATGGATCATCGCGCGGCGCGGTGTGACGCTGAACCTGCTCAACCCGAAACTGTCGCTGTTCTTTCTGGCGCTGCTGCCGCCGTTTCTCAGCGGTGACCCGGCCACGACGACGCACGAATTGCTGATGATGGGGGCGGTGTTCATGGTGCTGACCCTGGCGGTTTTCGCGCTTTATGGCATATTCGCCGCCGCCGCGCGCGACCGGCTGCTGGGCTCGGCGCGGGTGATGCGCTGGCTGAACCGCGGGTTTGCGGCGATCTTTGCCGCCCTTGCCGCGCGCCTGGCGATCGAGCGCGCCTGATGCACGTCCCGCGCGCGCATCTCATCGCCGGCCTTGCCGGGCTGCTTCCGCTGCTGTGAGGCGCGATCACCGTTCTCAGCCCCGATCTGGGCATGTGGAGCGCGCGCGCCCTTGGGCCGCAATATTCCGGCCTCTATGTGATGTTGTTTTACGGCGCGGTGATCCTCTATTTCATGTCCGGGGTGCATTGGGGCTTTGCCGCGCGGCTGAAGGGGGCGCGGGCGGCCTCGGGCTATGCGCTGGCGGTGCTGCCCGCGTTCTGGGCGTTCTTCATGCTGGGCAGCGGCCCGGACAGCGCCGCCATCTCGCTGATGGCGGGGATTGTCGGGCTGCTGGGGCTGGACTGGCTGTTCTGGCGCTATGGCGTGGCCCCGGAATGGTGGATGCGCCTGCGCGTGCTGCTGACCCTGATCGCGCTGATCTGCCTGAGCATCGGAGTATTCGCATGAGCGTCGATCCTGAAACAGTGAACGTCTATGGCGCGCAGGCAGATGAGTATGCCGCCCAGAACCGCGACGATAGCACCGATCCCAACCTTGCCGCCTTTGTCGCGGGCATTGCGCCCGGCGGTCGGGTGCTGGATCTGGGCTGTGGTCCGGGGATCGCGGCGGCGCGTATGGCCGACGCGGGCCTGCTTGTGGATGCCACCGACGCCACCCCCGAAATGGTCCGCCTCAGCGCCGCCCATCCCGTCGTCACCGCATGGGTGGCCAGTTTCGATGAGATCACCGGCAGCGACATCTATGACGGTATCTGGGCCAATTTCAGCCTGCTGCACGCGCCGCGCACCGCCTTGCCCGCGCATCTGGGGGCAATTCGCCGCGCGCTCAGACCCGGCGGGCTGTTTCATATCGCCATGAAGACCGGCACCGGCGCGCGGCGCGATGCGTTGGGCCGGCTCTATACCTATTACGGGATTGAGGAATTGCAGGATCTGTTGCGCGCCGCAGACCTGACCCCGTTCGAGCACGCCACGGGTGCCAGTGTCGGGCTGGACGGCACGCTGGCCGACTGGGTGGTGATCCGCGCCCATGGCTGAGCTGTTCGCCTATACCGATGGGGCCTGTTCGGGCAATCCCGGCCCGGGCGGCTGGGGGGTGCTGATGCGCGCGCTTGAGGGCGGCAAGGTGGTCAAGGAACGCACCCTCAGCGGCGGCGAGGCCAACACCACCAACAACCGCATGGAACTTCTGGCGGCGATCAACGCGCTCGAGGCCCTGTCGCGCCCCACCCGGATCACCATCGTCACCGACAGCCAATATGTGAAGAACGGCGTGACCGCGTGGATCTTTGGCTGGAAAAGGAACGGCTGGAAGACCGCCGCCAAAAAACCGGTGAAAAACGCCGAGCTGTGGCAGCGTCTGGACACCGCGCAGGCCCGCCATGAGGTGATCTGGGAATGGGTCAAGGGCCATGCGGGCCACCCCGAAAATGAGCGCGCCGATGAGTTGGCCCGTCAGGGCATGGCCCCGTTCAAGCCCGCCCCGTCCGCGAAATGAGCGTGCTTGCCCTGCTCGATTATGCGGCGGTGCTGGTGTTTGCGCTGACCGGTGCGTTGGTGGCCAGCCGTGCCCAACTGGATGCGGTCGGCTTTGCCTTTGTGGCCTGTCTGACGGCGGTGGGGGGCGGCACGGTGCGCGATGTGCTGCTGGACCGGCATCCGGTGTTCTGGGTCAGCAATCCCAACTATATCCTGATTGCCGTCGCGGCCGCGCTGGCGGTGTTCTTTACCGCCCACCTGATCGAAAGCCGCTATCGCGCGCTGCTCTGGCTGGACAGTTTCGCGCTGGCGGTGGCGGTGACTGCGGGGGTTGCACATTCGATGCAGGTGCACCAGCCCGCGCTGATCGTGGTGCTGATGGGCATCGCCACCGGCTGCATGGGCGGGCTCATGCGCGATGTGGTCTGCAACGAGGTGCCTCTGGTGCTCAAGCAGGGTGAACTCTATGTCACGGCCGCCTTTGCCGGATCATTGCTGGCGGTGGTGCTGGCGCGGATCGGCGCCGAGCCGTTGTTCGTGCTGGGGGGCTGTGCAGGGCTGACATGGGCGCTGCGCGCCGGTTCGATCCAGTTTGGCTGGCGGTTGCCGGTCTACAAGGGGCGCGCGCCGCGCGAATGACGCAGCTCAGCGTTTGACATAGGTCTGCCACAGCCAGATCAGCAGGACCGCGCCCAGGACCGCGCCGACAAACCCCGCCATCAGCCCCATCATCGACAACAGCAGGCGCAGGACCAGCCCGCCGATCAGCGCGCCACCGATGCCGATGGCCATGGTCGTCACGATGCCCGTCTCATGCCCCAACAGGCGCGTGGCCAGGAACCCGGCGGCGGCCCCGATGATGATCAATGCTAGAACCGGCATGAAACGCTCTCCCCTTATATTGTTGTCTGTGCTCAGCGGCGTCCGCGCCAATGCGTCGGCACGATGATCAGCGCCCCGATGGACGAGGCGATGGCGTTCAGCCCCGCGCTGGCAAAGCCGAAGCCGAACATCAGCCGCACGAAATAGAACAGAAACGCACCCCCCACGCAAATGATGATGGATTGCAGGATGCCGTTATGCGTAAAGCCGCTTTTCTCGGACAGGTAGCCGACGATCCCTGCAATCACCACCGTGCCGATCATCGTCGGGAACATCTGTTGTCTCCTGTTGGCGCGGCCGTCAGAGGCGCGCGCCCTTTTCAATGGGCATCCCGCGCAAGAACTCATGCGCATCCTGCGCGCGTCCCCCGGCCCGTTGCAAGCGCAAAAGGCGCACCGCCCCGCGCCCGCAGGCCACGCTCAGCTGATCGTCCAGCACCGCCCCCGGCGCACCGCACCCCGCCACCACGCAGGAGGCCAGCAACTTGACCCGCTGGCCGTTGATGTCGCACCACGCCCCCGGAAAGGGCGACAACCCGCGAATGTGGCGATCCACCTCCTGCGCGCTCCAGGCCCAGTCGATGCGCGCCTCGGATTTGTCGATCTTGGCGGCGTAGGTCACGCCATCGTCCGGCTGTGGTTCGGGGGTCAATTCGTCCAGACGCGCCAGCGCCTCGACAATCGCGGTGGCGCCCATTTCCGACAGACGGTCATGCAATTCCCCGGTGGTCTCACACGCGCCGATCGGTGTCGCGTGGCGCAACAGCACCGGCCCGGTATCCAGCCCGGCGTCCATCTGCATGATGCAGATGCCGGTCTCATGATCCCCGGCCATGATCGCGCGGTGGATGGGCGCCGCCCCGCGCCAGCGCGGCAAGAGCGAGGCGTGGATGTTCAGGCAGCCGCGCGCGGGCGCGTCCAGCACCGTTTGCGGCAGGATCAGCCCATAGGCCACCACCACCGCGATATCGGCATTCAGCGCGGCAAAGGCCGCCTGTTCATCCGCGCCCTTCAGGCTGACGGGGTGGCGCACCTCAAGGCCCAGATCGGCGGCGCGGGCGTGAACCGCGGTCGGGCGGTCCTTCTTGCCGCGCCCGGCCGGGCGGGGCGGCTGGCAATAGACGGCGGCGATGTCATGGCCGGCATTGATCAGCGCCTCCAGCACCGGCACCGAGAAATCGGGCGTTCCCATGAATATCACGCGCATGTCCTGTCCTTCCCCGGGCGGGCTTCGGGTGGGCTTGGGGCGGGTCAGCCCGCCGTCTTTCTGGCCTTGCGCAACAGCATGTCGCGTTTGACCTTGCTCAGCCGGTCGAAATACATCCGCCCGGCCAGATGGTCGATCTGATGCTGCACCGAGGTGGCCCAGAGCCCGACGAAATCACGCTCTTCCAACGCACCATCGGCATTGAGGAACTGCACCGTGACCGCGCGGGGCCGCTCAACCGGGGCCGAAACCCCGGGCAGGTTCGGACTGGCCTCGAAATGGCGGCGCATCTGGACGCTGGAATGCAGCACGACCGGATTGGCCATGCGCACCGCCTGACCGCGCGCTTCGGAGGCGTCGACCACCGCAAGGCAGTGCATCTCGCCGATCTGCGGCGCGGCAAGGCCGACGCCCGGCATCGCCTCCATCGTGTCGATCATGTCGTCCCAGAGGGCGCGGATATCGTCGGTGATATGCTCGACCGGCGCGGCGGGGCTGCGCAGCCTCTTGTCCGGCCATGACAGGCAGCGCCGCACCGCCACCGGGCTAACCCCGCGCCTGTTCGCGCGCCTGCTCGCGCTTGAGCTTGGTCATGCGGCGGGTGATCAACTGGCGTTTCATCGGGCCGAGATAGTCGATGAACAGCCGGCCATTCAGGTGGTCGATCTCATGCTGCACGCAGGTGGCCCAGAGCCCGTCAAACCCGGCCTCCTGCAGGTTGCCGTCCCGGTCGATCCAGCGCAGTTGCACCTCGGCGGGGCGGGTGACATCGCCAAATTCCTCGGGGATCGACAGGCAGCCCTCTTCATAGGTGTTCATCGCGTCGGACGTGGCCAGAATCTCGGGGTTGAACATCACCGTGGGCCGGGGCGCGGCGCCCTCTTCCTTGACGCAATCGAGCACGATCAGGCGTTGCAGCACACCCACCTGCGGCGCAGCCAGCCCGATGCCCGGCGCGTCATACATGGTTTCCAGCATGTTGTCGGCCAGCGCGCGCAAATCATCGGTGAGGTCACTCACCGGTTCGCACAGCTTTTTCAGGCGCGGGTCGGGATGGATCAGGATCGGCATTTTCATGGGGCTGATTTAGGACATGGCGGGGCGCTGTGCAACGGGGCATGGCTCAAAATAGCCCCCCCTTCGCGCGCCGCGCCGGCCATCCGTTCCGGCATTTCGGGTTCAGATCAGGACCGGGCGCAAACCCGTCACGCGCGAAAGCCCGATTCGGGTTCCGGGTGTTTGGGGTCAAATTCGTGTTTCAAGTCCGTATCGAAACGCTTTAGCGTGCTGCACAGAAATCACGAGGCGGCCCGCCCAAAGGAGTGACAGATGAATTTTGACGAAATTATCGACCGTGTCGGCACCCATTCCGAAAAATGGGATTCGATGGAGGCAAGATACGGCGTGTCACCCAGCGACGGGATCGCCATGTGGGTTGCCGACATGGATTTCCGCCCGCCCGCCTGCGTCACGCAGGCGCTGAGAAACATGACCGATCACGGGGTTTACGGCTATTACGGCGATGAAGGATCCTATCGCGGCGCCATCCAGTGGTGGATGCAGAACCGCCACAACTGGAAGATCGAGCCCGAGTGGATCTTTACCACCCATGGTCTGGTCAACGGCACGGCGATGTGTGTCGATGCCTTTACCCGGCCGGGCGATGGCGTGGTCCTGTTCACGCCGGTCTATCATTCCTTTGCCAAGCTGATCAAAGCGAGCGAGCGCAAGGTGGTGGAATGCCCGCTGGTGCAGACCGCCGGGCGCTACGAGATGGATTTCGACGCCTATGATGCGCAGATGGACGGGTCGGAAAAGATGCTGATCCTGTGTTCACCGCACAATCCCGGCGGCCGGGTCTGGAGCCGCGCCGAATTGCAGGGCGTCGCCGATTTCGCCTGCCGTCACGACCTGATCATCGTGTCGGACGAAATCCACCATGACCTGATCATGCCGGGCCACGAACATACGGTGATGGCCACGCTGGACGGGATCGCCGACCGGCTGGTGATGTTGAGCGCGACCACCAAGACCTTCAACATCGCCGGCGGGCATACCGGCAACGTGATCATCGCCGACCCGGATCTGCGGGCGCGCTTTGCACAGCGGATGGTCGCGCTCGGCTCTTCGCCCAACTCATTCGGCATCGCCATGGCCACGGCCGCCTATTCCCCCGAAGGGGCGCAATGGGTCGATGCGCTGCGCCTCTATCTGGACGGCAACCGGCGGCTGTTCGACGAGGGGATCAATGCCATTCCGGGGCTGAAATCCATGCCGCTCGAAGCGACCTATCTGGCCTGGGTGGATTTCGCCGATACCGGCATGGCGCAGGATGACTACCTCGCGCGGGTGCAGACCGACGCGCGGATCGCGGCAAATCTGGGCCCCACATTCGGCACCGGCGGCGAAAGTTTCCTGCGCTTCAACCTTGCCACCCCGCGCGCGCGCATCGGCGAGGCGGTCACGCGCATGCAAGAGGCGTTTTCAGACCTGCAATAGGCCCGATCGGCGGTGCCGCCCTGCTCAGATCCGGGTCAGAACCGGGGCAGCAGCACGACCGGCTCATCATGCGCACGCTCAAAATCCAGCGGCTGCACGCCGCTGGCGTCGGTCATGCGCTTGAATTCGAAATGCACTTCGCCGTCTTCCTCGCTCGATGCCACGATCAGGCATTGCGACAGGTGCCGCCCGCCATCGTAAAGATCGACCAGCCCGCGCAGATGCGGCGCATCCTCGGCGTCCAGCGCGAAACCGTCCTCCCACATCCGGAGCAGGCGAAACAGCCTGCCATCCGCCTCGACCTGCAAGCGGTGGCTTTTCTTCAGCGCGGCCTTGCGGGCCTTTTCAAGACCTTCGCGGACCTCATGGGGTAAAATATCTGTCATTTGCAATGCTCCTGCAAACAGCTTTGGCCTTTGGCGCACAGAGTCAAGAAAATTGCACAGGCAGAAGGGTTTCCGGGGCAGGTAATCGGCGTGGACCGGTTTTTTTGCTGCACCTGATGTGCAGCAGGGCACGTCCGCTGCGCAGGGACGCGCCTTATCACAGGGCGGCGGTCGGTCTATGTTGAAAGTTGAAAAAGGAGAACGCGACATGGGACAGCTTATCGACGGCGTCTGGCACGACACATGGTATGACACCGACGCAACCGGCGGGGCGTTCAAACGCTCGACCGCCAGTTTTCGCAACTGGGTCACGCCGGACGGCAGCGCCGGCCCCAGCGGCGGCGACGGGTTCAAGGCCGAAAGCGGGCGCTATCATCTTTATGTCTCGCTAGCCTGCCCATGGGCGCATCGCACGCTGATCTTTCGCGCGCTCAAGGGCCTGAGCGATCATATCGGCGTCTCGGTCGTGCATCCCGACATGCTGGGCGACGGGTGGAGTTTCGATACCGGGTTTGCCGGGGCGACGGGCGATCAGCTATACGATTTGCCGTTCATGCGTGACGTCTATCTCAAGGCCGATCCGAAAATTTCGGGGCGCGTCACGGTGCCGGTGCTGTGGGATCGGGTGCGTGAAACCATCGTCTCGAACGAATCCTCCGAGATCATCCGCATGTTCAACTCGGCCTTTGACGCCATCACCGGCAATGACGACGATTACTGGCCCAAGGCGCTGCGCGACGCCATCGCCCCGGTGAACGAGCGGATTTACGACAGCGTGAACAACGGCGTCTACAAGGCCGGTTTCGCCACAACTCAGGCCGCCTATGACGCCGCGGTGGGGCCGCTGTTTGACAGTCTGGACTGGCTTGAGGCGCGGCTGGGCGATCAGCGCTACCTGATGGGCGCAACCGTGACCGAGGCCGACTGGCGCCTGTTCACCACGCTGATCCGGTTTGATTCGGTCTATCACCAGCATTTCAAATGCAACCGGGCGCGGATCGTCGATTATCCGGCGCTATGGGCCTATCTGCGCGACCTCTATCAATGGCCGGGCGTGGCCGAGACGGTCGATCTTGCGCATATCGTGCGCCATTACCACTATAGTCACGACACCATCAATCCGCACCGCATCATCCCGATCAACCCGGTGCTGGACCTTGACGCGCCGCATGGGCGCGAGGCGCTCACTCAGGAACCGCGGGTGCGCCCGTAATGCGCGACCATCGCCGTCAGATCCTCGGGCGGGGTGTCCGATTGCACCAGGGCGCGGGTATTGGCGTTCAATGAAAAGATCGACCCGTCGGAAAAGAACGATGTGTTGGTGACAAACACGATCTGCGAGTCGGGGTGGCGATAGCTGGCGAAATCCGCGATGGCCAGCGCGCTGCCCTGCGCGATCACCAGATCCAGCACGACAACGTCGAAATCATGCGTCTGAAGCGCCCGTATGGCGCCGCTCTGGCCGGTTTCAAGCCGGGTGGTCATGCCTTGGCGGTCCATATGCCTCTGCCACAGCGCGCCCAGATCCGGGTCGCTCTCGACGATCAGAACGCGCATCTTGTCCTCGGGCATATCCCTGTCCACCTCAGGCCCGGCGCATTGCGCAGGTCATCAAGGACATTGATCCGTAGCGAAGCCCATCCATTCCCCGAATCCTTCATTCTCCCGGCTCCATGCTGGCCGGATTATCCCTTATAGCATAACGCGCATGCTGCGGGTTTTGTTCCATCTGCGCGTTGCGCATGTAGCCATGGGCATTTCACCCGAACCCGGCTGCACGGCATCCACGAAACGCCCCCCTTGGCCGAACCGGCAGAAAGCCGCGCAAATGGCTTGTGGCGCGGGCCGTTTTCCGCTTGATGGGGGCGACAAGGACCGGAGGGGCGTATGACAACCTGGATCACGATCTGTGACACCTGCCGACGCGATGACATGGGCGACGCAGGCCAAACGCCGCCGCACGGTCAGGCGCTGGCCGGGCTGATCGACGCGATGACCGAAGGCAGCGCATTGAAAACGCGGCGTATTTCCTGCCTGATGGGCTGCACGCATGGCTGCAACGTCGCCATTCAGGCCAAGGGCAAGATGGCCTATACGCTGGGCAATTTCACCCCCGACAGCGACGCGGCGCAGGCGATCGTGGACTATGCCAGATTGCACGCCGCCAGCAAAAGCGGCGTCATCGCCTATAGCCACTGGCCCGAAGGGGTGAAGGCGCATTTCATATCGCGCCAACCGCCACTGCCGGATGAGGGCTAGGCGATGAGGCCGGCACGCGATCACGGCGGCGGTCTGGACGGCGCGGTGGCGCGCTTTGGCGGCGCGCGGCGCGACTGGATCGATCTGTCCACCGGCATCAACCCGGTGCCCTACCCGATCCCGCCGCTCAGCGACGCGGCATGGGCGGCCCTGCCCGACACCGGGGCGGCAGATGCGCTGGAACGGGCCGCGCGCGCGCATTGGAATGTGCCCGAACAGGCGGCGGTGCTGGCCGCGCCGGGGGCCTCGGCGCTGATCGCGCGCCTGCCCGGTCTGTGGCCCGCCGGGCGCGTGCATATCCCCGCGCCCACCTATAACGAACACGCGGCGGCCTTTGACGCGCATGGCTGGCAGCAGACCGAGCGCACGCCCGATATCCGGGTACTGGTCAACCCCAACAACCCGACCGGGCACTGGTATGGGCCGGACGACCTTGGCGCGCCGATCACCGTCATCGACGAAAGCTTTGCCGATGTCGCGCCCGCGCGCTCACTGATCGCGCAGACCGCAACGCCGCGTTGTCTGATCCTGAAAAGCTTTGGCAAGTTCTGGGGTCTGGCGGGGATCCGGCTGGGATTCGCGATTGGCGCGCCGGATCTGATCGCGCGCCTGTCCGAGATGCTGGGCCCCTGGCCGGTGTCGGGCATCGCGCTGGAAATCGGCGCGCATGCGCTTGGCGATGCGGATTGGGCCGATGCGACGCGCGCCCGCCTGATCCGCGACGGCGCGCGGCTGGATGCGCTGATGGCGCGCAGCGGCGCGCGCAATGTCGGCGGCACGCCCCTGTTCCGCCTCTACGAGGTCGAGAACGCCGCCAAGACCCAGACCCACCTGGCCCGCCATCACATCTGGAGCCGGATTTTCCCCTATTCGGACAGGCTGATCCGTCTGGGCCTGCCCGCGCCGGACGGCTGGGCGCGCATCGAGGCCTCGACATGAGCCTGATCCTCGCCCTTCTTCTGGACGCCGCCATGGGCGAGCCGCGCTGGCTGTGGGATCGTGTCCCGCATCCCGTGGTGGTGATGGGGCGGATCATCCACGCGCTTGAGCAGCGGATGAATATCGGCAATGCCCGCAAGGTGGGCGGCGTCATGACATTGGCGATCCTGTGTCTGGGGGCGCTGATCCTGGGGGTGATCCTGGCGCAACTGGGGTGGCTGGTGTCGGGCGTGATCGCGGCGATCCTGATCTCGCACCGCTCGCTGGTGGATCACGTGGCGGGCGTCGCCGCCGGTCTGCGCATGTCGCTGCCCGAGGGGCGGCGCGCGGTGGCGCGCATCGTCGGGCGCGATACCGCACAGATGGACAGCGCCGAAGTGGCCCGCGCCGCGATCGAATCCGCCGCCGAAAACCTCAGCGACGGGGTGATCGCGCCCGCCTTCTGGTTTGCAATCGGCGGGCTGCCCGGCCTGCTGATCTACAAGATCACCAACACCGCCGACAGCATGATCGGCTACAAGACCCCGCGCTATCGCGAGTTTGGCTGGGCGGCGGCGCGGTTTGACGATCTGCTGAACTGGGTGCCCGCAAGGCTGAGCGCCGGTCTGATCGCGCTCAGCTATGGGCTGACGGGGCGCTGGTCGGACATCGCGGCGGATGCGCGCCGGCACCGCTCGCCCAACGCGGGCTGGCCCGAGGCGGCGATGGCGCGCGCGCTCGACATCGCGCTGGCCGGCCCCAGATCCTATGACGGCGCGCGGCGCGACTATCCCTTCGTCAACGCGCCCGGCCGCCGCCATATCGGCCCGGCCGAGATCGACGCCGCCTGCAGCGCGCTGTGGCGGGTCTGGGCGGTGGGGCTGGGCGCGGTGGTGATCCTGACGCTTGTTCTGGGTCCGGTGCTGGACTGAGGCGGCGTTTGCCGGCGCGCGGATGAGTCCGGATGCGTTCGGGCGGCATTCCGTCCCAAAGCGTTTCGCCTTTAACCTGAAACATCAGAGAAAGGCGAAACGCGCGCACCGCTGATATGTCGCGCGCGTTTCGCAAAAATCCGTGATTCAGCTTTTCCGCAAAACGCTTTAGGATGGCGACAACATACCTTCACATGAGGCCCAAATGCGCATTCCGAATATCCCTGCCCTTGCCCTGTCCGTCATTCTGCCCGTCACGCTGCCCGCCGCCGGGTCTGCCCAGACCCCCTGCGGCGGATCGTTCTCCGGCTTTGTGAATGACCTCAAATCCGAGGCGGTATCGCGCGGGCACGACGCCGCGACGGTCAACCAGTTCTTTGCCTCCGCGCGTCAGGACAGCGCCGTGCTCAGGGCCGACCGCCAACAGGGTGTGTTCCAGAAACCCTTCAGCGAATTCGCCCGCCACCTGATCAGCGCCAACCGCCTCGACACCGGGCGCGCCAAGGCCAAGTCACAAGGCAGCGTGTTTGACCGGATCGAGGCGCAATATGGCGTCAACCGGGGCGTCTTGCTGGCCTTTTGGGCGTTCGAGACCGATTTCGGCGGATTTCAGGGGGATTTCAACACGCTGAACGCGCTTGTGACGCTGGCGCATGACTGCCGTCGCCCGCATCTGTTCCGCCCGCAGGTCTTTGCCGCGCTGGAACTGTTCGAGAAGGGCGATTTCAGCCCGACAAGCACGACCGGCGCATGGGCCGGTGAGATCGGCATGGTGCAGATGCTGCCGCGCGACATCATCGAAAATGGCGTCGATGGCGATGGCGACGGGCATGTGTCGCTGAAAACCTCGGCGCCGGATGCGCTGATGTCGGGGGGCAAGATGCTGTCCTCGCTGGGGTGGCGCAAGAATGAGCCGTGGTTGCAGGAGGTCAGCGTGCCCGCCGATCTGGATTGGTCCAGAACCGGCCTGCGCACAAGCCTGAAAGCCAGCGACTGGGCCGCGATGGGGGTGGTGCCGCGCCACGGCGAACTGGCCAAAGACCTGCCCGCCAGCATCATCCTGCCCCAAGGACACAAGGGCCCGGCCTTTATCGCCTATCCGAATTTCAGTGTCTATTTCGAGTGGAATCAAAGCTTTACCTACGTCCTGACAGCCGCCTATTTCGCCAACCGCCTTGAGGGCGCGCCGGTGTTCGAGGCGGGCAATCCCGAACCGGGCCTGACGGGCGATGAGATGAAGCGCCTGCAACAGAAACTGGCCGCGCAGGGCTATGACGTGGGGCAGATCGACGGCATCCTGGGATCGGGCACGCGGGCGGCGGTGCAGGACATGCAGGTCAGGCTGGGCCTGCCAGCGGATGCATGGCCGACAAGGGCGCTGCTGTCAAAGCTCTGACATCGGCTTGCCACGCTAGGCGGCGTGCTTTTTCGTCAAGAATCGCGCCGCTCTATACGAAAAATTCAGAAACCTCTGTCATTCCGGCTGTTCACACAGTTGCGCCGCCACACGGCACGCATGATGAAGGAATGGTAAATGAGTTCTACGGTTTCGAAGATTTTCACCATGGTCACGGTGTTCACCTCTCTCGCGTTGCTGGCGGCCTGCGCGACCCCCCCGGCCAAGGTGAGCGCATTGGAGGTCAGCACGTCGGAATATGACCGGATGAACTGCCGCCAGCTTCGCCAGCTCGACGAGACATGGCAGCAGAACGTCAAGGTACTGTCAGAGCAGCAGCAAAAGGCCAGAACCGGCGATACGGTCGGTGTCATCCTCATCGGGATCCCCACCGGCAGCCTGTCGGGCGGCGACGTGGAGCCAAAGCTTGCCCATGCCAAGGGGCATCTGGAAGCCGTCCAGCGCGTTTCGGTCCGCAAGAGTTGCTGACGACGCGGCGGGGTCGGCTCAGGCCACCATCGCCTCGGCCTTCTTGAGGTCCACTGACACCAGTTGCGACACACCCTGTTCGGCCATGGTGACGCCGAACAGGCGGTCCATCCGGCTCATCGTGACGGCGTTGTGGGTGATGATCAGGAACCGGGTCTCGGTGCGGCGGCACATCTCGTCCAGCATGTCGCAGAACCGCGCGACATTGGCATCATCCAGCGGCGCATCGACCTCGTCCAGCACACAGATCGGCGCGGGATTGGCCAGGAACACCGCAAAGATCAGCGCCAGCGCCGTCAGGGTCTGCTCGCCCCCCGACAGCAGGCTGAGCGTGGCCAGTTTCTTGCCCGGCGGCTGGCACATGATCTCAAGGCCGGCATCCAGGGGGTCGTCGCTTTCGACCAGCACGAGATTGGCCTCACCGCCGCCGAACAGGTGCTGGAACAACAGGGTAAAGTTGCTGTTGACCTGCTCGAACGCGGTCAGCAGGCGTTCGCGCCCTTCCCGGTTGAGGCTGGCAATGCCGCTGCGCAGGGCCTTGATCGCCTCTTCCAGATCGGTCTTTTCGCTGACCAGCGCGGCATGTTCCGCCTCGACCTCGCTGGCGTCCTCTTCGGCGCGCAGATTGACCGCGCCCAACGCGTCACGCTGACGTTTCAGCCGGTTCACATCGGCTTCGATCGCGTCGCTTGCGGGCATCATGTCAGGGTCCGCGCCCAATGATTGCAACAATGCCTCGGGGCTTTGGCGGCTTTCCTCGGAAATGCGCGCGGCGGCCTGGGCGCGGGTCTCATCGGCTGCGTCACGGCGGGCCTCGGCGCGGGCGCGGGCCTCGCGGGCCTCGGAGGCGGCACGCTCGGCGTCGCGCTCATTGGTGATGGCGTTGCGCGCAGCGGCCTCCCCGGCCGAGAGCGCATCGAGCGCGGCGGCGCGGCGAGCCTCCGAGTCGGAAATCCTGGAGGCCAGATCGGCGCGGGTGGCGGCGATCTCATCGGGCAGCCGGGACGCCTCGGCCAGTTCCGCCTCAGAGCTTTCCTTGCGCTCGATCAGTTCCGCGCTGCGCTTTTCCGCGGTTTCCAGACGGTGCCGCCAGCCGCTGATTTCCTTGGTCACCTCCTGCGTGCGGCGCAGGCGCGCGGTGCCCTCGCGGCGCAGTTCATCATGGGCCGAGCGATAGGACATCATGGTGATGCGCGCGGCCTCGACGGTCATCTTGATGTCCTCGACGCGGGCGCGTTCGGCATCGAGATTGCCCAGACCGGCCAGCCCCTCTTCGGCCTCGCGCAGGCGGGCGCGCGCGCCCATCGCCTCTTCTTCATGGCGGGTGACGGCCAGACCCAGCGATTCCAGGCGCGAGGCGGCCAGATTGCGGTCGGCCTCGGCGCGGCTGAGGGCGCGGTTCGCCTCGTTCACGGCGCTGTCGGCGGCGCGGCGGGCGTCACGCGCCTCCTTGTCGGCGCGGGTGCGCTCGGCCAGCAGCGCACCCAGGGTCTCATGCGCCTGACGCGCCCCATCGGCGCGCGCGCTGGCATGTTCCAGAAGTTGCTTCAGCTCTTCCAGCCGGTTGAGTTGTTGCAGGCGCAGCGCGGCCGCACTCGGCGCGTCTTCGGCCCAGGCGCGATAGCCGTCCCACCGCCAGAGATCCCCCTCAAGCGAGACCAGCCGCTGACCGGGTTTCAGCAAGGATTGCAGGCGCGGACCGTCCTCGGGTTCGACCAGTCCGATCTGGCTCATCCGGCGGGTCAGAACGTCGGGCACCGACACGTTCAGCGTCAGCGGCTGGACCCCGGCCGGCAGCGCCTGAACCTGATCATAGCCCGGCAGCACGGCCCAGCCGGATGGCCCGTCGGCGTCCACCTCGGGGGCGCGCAGATCATCGGCGAGCGCCGCACCCAGCGCCTTTTCATAACCCTGCTGCACCTGAAGCCGGTCCAGGATCTGCCCGCCCTCGGCGGTGTCGCGTTCGACCAGACGGGCCAGCGCGCCCACCTCGGCGCTGAGCGCGTTGACCTCGCCCTCGGCCTCGCTGCGCTCGCCGCGCGCATCCGCTTCGCGGCCCTGGGTTTCGTTACGCGCCTCATCGGCGGCCAGCAACGCCGCCTCGGCGGCAGAGGCGGCGGCGACGGCGGCGGCCTCGGCCAGGGTGGCGGCGTCATGTTCCGCCCCGGCCTTTTGCAGCGCCTCCTGGCTGGCGGCGACGGCGGCGCGGGCGCGGGTGGCCTCGGCCTCGGAGCGTTCCATCGTGGTGCGGCTGTCGGATACAAGGCGCTGCGCGGATTGGTGGCGCGCGGCCAGACGGGCGACATCCTCGGTCAGGGTGCTGAGATCGCTTTCGCGGGCCTCAAGCACTTCGGCGGCGTCGCGCGCGGCCTCGGCGGCGGACTCGAGCTTTGCGTCATGGCCTTCGCTTGCCTTGGCCAGTTCGCGCGCCTCCCATTCCAGCCGCTCGATCATGTCATGGGCGTCGCGATTCAGCCCGCTTTCGCGCTCCATGTCGGCGGCCAGTTGGCCGATCCGCTTTTGCAGGGTAGCGATGCGATCGCGCGCGGCGGTTTCCTGATCGTTCAGCGTGTCGCGCTGCACTTGCAGGCGTTGCAGGATGGCGGCGGCAATCGCCTCTTCCTCGCGCAGGGGCGGCAGGGCCTCATCGGCGGCGGCGCGCGCCTTGGCTGCCGCGCGTGCCCCCGATTCGGCCTGCGCGGCGGCACTGGTATGGGCGCGCAACGCCTCGCGCGCCGCGCCAAAGGCGGTGTCGGCCTCTTTCCAGCGCCGATAAAGCAACAGCCCCTCGGCCTGGCGCAACTCATCCCCGATCGCCCGATAGCGCGCGGCCTGGCGGGCCTGGCGGGCCAGTTGTGCCAGTTGCGAGGCCAGTTGCTCGATCACGTCATCGACGCGGGTCAGGTTGGTTTCCGCGCCGCGCAGCTTCAACTCGGCCTCGTGGCGGCGCTGATAGAGGCCGGAAATCCCCGCCGCCTCTTCCAGGATGCGGCGGCGCGCCTTGGGCTTGGCGTTGATCAGTTCCGATATCTGTCCCTGGCGCACCAGCGCCGGGGAATGCGCGCCGGTCGAGGCATCGGCGAACAACATCTGCACATCGCGTGCGCGCACGTCCTTGCCGTTGACCTGATAGGCGCTGCCGACATCGCGGGTGATTCGGCGCACGATCTCGATCGTGTCGCTGTCGTTGAACCCCGCAGGGGCCAGCCGATCGGCGTTGTCGATATGGATGACAACCTCGGCGAAATTGCGCGCGGGGCGCGAGGCGGCACCGGCAAAGATCACATCCTCCATGCCGCCGCCCCGCATCGCGGTGGGACGATTTTCGCCCATCACCCAGCGCAGCGCCTCGAGCAGGTTGGACTTGCCACAGCCGTTGGGCCCGACAACGCCCGTGCGCCCGTCGCCAATGATCAGGTCGGTCGGATCGACAAAGCTCTTGAATCCGGTCAGTCTGAGTTTGGAAAAGCGCAACGATGATGTGTCCTGTTGTCGCGGATCACGCCAATGACTCCGCCGGGTCAATCTGGAAGGTTCAGGCAATGTGGCGAGTGTGCGCCCCCTCTGTCAACGGCAAACCCCCTCATTTAGGCGGATTACCGCAGTTATCCACAAGATATTGCGCGCAACAGGCCCTTGCCCCCGTGATCGGTGCCACGCAGGCCGCGCCAAGACGCAATTTGGCGCGTTGCTGCGTTGCTTGTCTGCTTGCGGTTCCGTTTCTGAAACTCCATGGTGCGCGCGACTGCAGTATAGGAGACGGGCCGTCATGAAGGTCATAATCATGGGCGCCGGGGTCATCGGCGTGACAACCGCGTATTATCTTGCCAAGCAGGGCGCAGAGGTCATTGTTCTGGATCGGCAACCCGGCCCCGGCCTTGAGGCCAGCTATGCCAATGCGGGTGAGCTGAGCTATGGCATGACATCGCCCTGGGCCGCGCCGGGCATCCCGCTCAAGGCGGTGAAATGGCTGTTCATGAAACGCCGCCCGCTGTTCATCTGGCCGCTGATCAGCCCCACGATGTGGTCCTGGTGCCTGAAGATGGTGCGCAACTGCAACGAGGAATCCTATCGGATCAACAAGAGCCGGATGGTGCGGATCTCGAATTATTCGCGCGATGTGATGCCCGAGCTGATCGAGGAAACCGGCATCGAATATGACGGGCGCGCGCAAGGCACGCTGCAATTGTTCCGCACCGCCAAGCAATTGAAGGCATCAAAGGCCGATCAGGAGATTCTGGCGGAATATGATTCGCCCTATGAGGTGCTGGATGTGGATGGCTGTATCGCCGTCGAGCCGGCACTGGCCGAAACCCGTGAGAAATTTGTCGGCGGCTTGCGTCTGACGGCGGACCGGACCGGGGATTGCCGGATGTTCACCATCGCGCTGGCCGAAAAATGCGTCGAAATGGGCGTGGAGTTCCACTATGGCCAGTCGATCCGCGCGATCGCGGTCGAGAATGGCAAGGTCGTCGGCGTCGATACCGAAATGGCCGGGCGCGTGACCGGCGATGCCTATGTCTGCGCCCTGGGCAGCTATGCGCCCAAGCTGCTCAATCCGATCGGGGTCAAACTGCCGATTTATCCGGTCAAGGGATACTCCGTCACGCTGCCGGTGACCGATGACGCCTATGCGCCGCAATCGACGCTGATGGACGAAACCCACAAGGTTGCCATCACCCGGCTGGGTGATCGTATCCGCGTGGCCGGCACCGCCGAAATCGCCGGCTATTCCGAACGCCTTGGCCCGAATGCGACCGACACGGTGCGCCATGTGATCAGCGATCTGTTCCCCAAGGGCGGCGACATCAGCAAGGCCGAGGGCTGGACCGGGCTGCGCCCGATGACGCCAGACGGAACGCCGGTTCTGGGGGGATCGTCATACAGCAACCTGTTCCTGAACACCGGGCACGGAACATTGGGCTGGACCATGGCCTGCGGGTCGGCGCGCGCGGTGGCGGATGTGGTTATGGGCAAAACGCCCGAAATCTCGCTGGATGGGCTGACAGCCGAACGGTATGGCCGCTGACCGCAACATGCCGGCTTGCCCTTCGCGGCAAGCCGGAGCCCCGCGCCCATGCTGATCATCGAAGAGGCGGATCCCCGCGCGCCGCACGTGCGCGCGCTGCTTGAGCAGAGCCATGCGTTGATGATCGACCTGTTCCCTCCCGAGGACAATTATTTCCTGGAAATAGACGCGCTCTGCGCGCCCGAGGTGCATTTCATCATCGCGCGCGAGGGCGACACGACGCTGGGCACGGCGGCCATCGTGAACAAGGGAAGTTACGGCGAGATCAAATCCATGTTCACCACCCCCGAGGCGCGGGGCAAGGGGGTGGCGGCGGCGCTGATGCGCGCGCTTGAGGATCACGCCCGCGCCGCCGGGTTGACGATGCTGAAACTGGAAACCGCCGACAGCCTGCCCGAGGCCATCCGCCTCTATGAACGGCAGGGCTTTGCCCGCTGCGCGCGGTTTGGTGATTACGCCCCCAACACCACCAGCGTTTTCATGCAAAAACGGATCTGAGTTTCAGGCGCGCGATCTGAGCCGCGCTGCCATTCAATGACACCCGCACGGATCGGTTTACTTTTTTGCGTCTTTCCCGGCGGCTTTCGCATTGGCCGCGAGTCGCGCCAGCAGATCCGCCTTGGTCGGGCGTTTGCCGAACGGGTTCTTGTCGGACCCCGGTTCATTGTGTTCCTTGTGACGCGGGGCGTTCTTGCCCGATTTCGGCGCGCCGGATTGTTTGTAATTCATGGCGATATCCCTCTCTGGGGCCAGCGGCGCGTGTCGCGCCCTTCCCACGTCATCTGCCCGATCCCGCCGCGCCGTTCAAGTCACGATCACATGTCCGCCATCGCCAAATGGCACCATATCGCGTTTTCCTTTCTTATTCCAAGGCGCGGCAATAAAGATCGGCAATGCCGTCCGCGACATGATCCAGATCGCAGTCATAGTGGCGCGCAGGCGGCAAGGGCGTCAGCGGATCGCCGCAATCCAGCCACGCCGCCATCTGCGCCTGATCGCCGGTCATGCGCCGGATACGACAGCCGCTGACCTTTTCGATCGCCAGCCCGCCCAGCGGCATGATCGCCGCGCCGCGCGGTGCATATTGCGGGTTGAGGCGGATCGCCTCGGCGCGCGTGCCCTTCACGCGGATATCAAACACGCTGCCTGCCACGGCCATCCGCACGGGTGCGACGCCCGCGAACTCGGGATGCGGCGTGCCACAGGCCGCCAGCCACAAGGCCAGTATGATCACGATCCAGCGCATTGCCCCAATCTGCGCCCGCAAAGGTTAAGATCTGGTTTCACGCGGCGGAAAAATATCCATCCAATGCAACATACTGACCGCTTGCCAATCCCCGCCCCCGCGCCCTATCCTCGGCGCGTCGAACCGGAGTGACAGACCATGCCCAAACACCGCGTCCTGACCGAATTCGGCATGGGCACATCCCTGCGCCGGCAGGATTACACGCAGGCCGCGCGGCGTGCCTTGCAGGATGCATTGTGGCACAATTCCGTCAACATGGCCGAACTGTTCGGAATGCCCAAGGAGGCCATGATCGTCGATGTCGAAATCGCCGTGCAGCAGCCTGATCGCGTCGATACCGACGCCCTCATGGATATCTTTCCCTATGGTCAGATCAACATCACCTGCACGCATGGCGGGCTGGACATCCCCCGCCCCACCGGCAACCCGACGGTGATCGCCAATACGGCGATCTCGGTCAGCTTCGAGATGGAGCGCGTGACATGAGCGATCAGCGGTTCATCATCGAAATGGGCATGGGCAACGATCTGCACGGGATGGATTACCAGAAGGCCGCAACCCGCGCCATTCAGGACGCCATCCGCCATTCGACACTGTCGGTTTTCGCGGCAACCGGGCTTGGCGTGGCGGATATGCGTGTGCAGGTCACGATTGGCGTGCAGGAACCGGACAGGCTGGATACCGACGCATTGGCCGCGACTTTGCCGCGCGGGCGCGCCACGGTCAGCGCCGTGCAGGGCGGGCAGAACGTGACCAACCCCGAAACCGGCGAGACCGTTGTGATTGCCACTGCGGCGGTCGAGGCGTTCCTGCCCTTTCAGGGCAATCGCTGGCGCGCCAGCTGACTGGCACCGGGGCAATATCCGCGCAACGCGGTGCATTTTTCAGAACGTCGTTTCACGCCAAATCCGCGCGGCATGTGCCCGCGGATCGCGTATCCTGTTGTTAAAAGGCTGATAATCCGGAATTACGGCGCATCTCCTCATATCGCATTTTCAAAATTTTACCAATTGATAAAATTTAGAATCGTGAAATACTGATGCTATAGTCAAGCCAGGAGCCAGATCCGCCATGACCAACGCAAATTCCCCCCTCAGTCCCGGAGTGCAGGCCGGCCGCCTGCCCGCTGATGCCTATGCCAGCAACTTCTCGGACCTGCACGCCCCCCTTGACGATCACGAAGCCCTGGTGGCGGCGGATCGCTGCTATTTCTGCCATGACGCACCCTGCATCACGGCCTGCCCGACGGAGATCGACATCCCGCTGTTCATCCGCCAGATCGCCACCGGCACACCCGAGGCGGCGGCGAAAACCATCCTGACCCAGAATATCCTGGGCGGCATGTGCGCGCGGGTCTGCCCTACCGAAACCCTGTGCGAAGAGGCCTGCGTGCGCGAACTGGCCGAGGGCAAGCCGGTGCTGATCGGACAATTGCAACGCTACGCGACCGACACGATGATGCATTCGGGCGTGCATCCGTTCACACGCGCCAAGGCCAGCGGCAAACGCGTGGCGGTGGTGGGGGCCGGGCCTGCGGGTCTGGCCTGTGCGCATCGTCTGGCGGTGCTGGGCCATGAGGTGACGGTCTATGACGCACGCCCCAAACCCGGCGGGCTGAACGAATACGGCATCGCCACCTACAAGACCCCCGGTGATTTCGCCGCGCAGGAAATCGAGTGGCTGCTGAAGATCGGCGGCATCACCGTCGAGACCGGCAAACGTCTGGGCGGTGATCTGGCGCTGGATCAGCTTGCCCGCGACTTTGACGCGGTGTTCCTGGGGATCGGGCTGGGCGGGGTCAACGCGCTTGGCCTTGAGGGTGAGGACATGGAGGGGCTGCGCGATGCGGTCGATTTCATCGCCGACCTGCGTCAGGCCGCCGATGTGGCCATGGTGCCGATCGGGCGCGACGTGGTGGTGATCGGCGGCGGCATGACGGCGGTGGATGCCGCCGTGCAGGCCAGGCTTCTGGGCGCGCTCAATGTCAGCCTGGTCTATCGGCGGGGCCGCGAGCGCATGAATGCCAGCGTGTTCGAACAGGATCTCGCCGCATCGCACGGCGTGCGCATCATCACCAATGCCAGCCCGGTCGCCCTGCATGGAAACGGCGCGGTGCGTGAGATCGAGTTCGAATATACCGATGATGACCTCACGCCGACCGGTCAGACCTTTCGCCTCGCTGCCGATCAGGTGTTCCGCGCCATCGGCCAGACCCTCACGGGTGACGGGCTGCCTGAGCTTGACGGGCGCAAGATCGCCGTGAGCGGCGCCGGGCGCACCAGCATCAAAGGCGTCTGGGCGGGGGGTGACTGCGCCACGGGGGGCGAAGACCTGACCGTGACCGCCGTGGCCCATGGGCGCGATGCGGCGGAGGATATTCATGCGACGTTGACCGCGAAGGAGACCGCAAATGGCTGATCTGACAAGCGAATTCATCGGTATCAAATCCCCCAACCCGTTCTGGCTGGCCTCTGCGCCGCCGACGGACAAGGAATACAACGTGCGGCGCGCCTTTGACGCGGGCTGGGGCGGCGTGGTCTGGAAGACGCTGGGCGAGGCCGGGCCACCGGTGGTGAACGTGAACGGCCCGCGCTACGGCGCGATCTGGGGCGCGGATCGCCGCCTTCTGGGGCTCAACAATATCGAGCTGATCACCGACCGCCCGCTGGAGGTGAACCTCGAGGAAATGACGCGGGTGAAACGTGACTATCCTGACCGCGCGCTGATCGCCTCGCTGATGGTGCCGGTGAACGAGGATGCCTGGCGCGAGATCCTGCGCCGGGTCGAGGATACCGGCTGTGACGGGGTCGAGCTGAATTTCGGCTGCCCCCACGGGATGAGCGAGCGCGGCATGGGCAGCGCCGTCGGTCAGGTGCCCGAATATGTCGGACAGGTGGCGCATTGGTGCAAGAAACACAGCGATCTGCCGGTGATCGTCAAGCTGACGCCGAACATCACCGACATCCGCAAACCCGCGCAGGCCGCGATGGAGGGCGGCGCGGATGCGGTTTCCCTGATCAACACGATCAACTCGATCACATCGGTCGATCTGGACCTGTTCGCGCCCGAACCCACCATTGACGGGAAGGGCGCGCATGGCGGCTATTGCGGGCCCGCGGTCAAGCCGATCGCGCTGAACATGGTGGCGGAAATCGCCCGCGATCCGGCCACGGCGGGCCTGCCGATCAGCGGCATCGGCGGTGTCACCACATGGCGCGACGCGGCCGAATTCATGGCGCTTGGCGCGGGCAATGTGCAGGTCTGCACCGCCGCGATGACCTATGGCTTCAAGATCGTCGAGGAAATGATCTCGGGGCTGAGCCAGTGGATGGACGAAAAGGGCATCACCGACACCGCCCAGATCGTCGGACGCGCGGTGCCCAAC
Organism: uncultured Roseovarius sp.; assembly: GCA_934501475.1. Lineage (GTDB taxonomy): Bacteria > Pseudomonadota > Alphaproteobacteria > Rhodobacterales > Rhodobacteraceae > Roseovarius. Next base: position 25,634 of record CAKSUL010000026.1, read on the forward strand.
ACCGTCAACTGGAAGGACCTGAACCTGAATTACATCGCCAAGGCGGTGATCAATCAGGATGAGTGCATCAAATGCGGGCGCTGTTATGCCGCCTGCGAGGATACCTCGCATCAGGCGATTTCGATGTCCGAGGATCGCGTCTTCGAGGTGATCGACGCGGAATGCGTCGCCTGCAACCTGTGTGTGAATGTCTGCCCGGTGGAGGGCTGCATTACGATGGAACAGATGGCGCCGGGCCAGATCGATCCGCGCACCGGCAAGGTGGTCGAGGCCGAATATGCCAACTGGACGACGCATCCGAACAACCCGGGGGCCTGCGCGGCGGAATGATCCGCCGGGCTGACATGCCCAGCGCCGGGGCACAGATCAGGCCGCGCCCGAAAGGCGCGGCCATGGACATGGGCCAAGGGGGCTAGGCCCGCTCAGGATCCGCTCAGGATCTGGGCGTTCGGGCCTGCACCCCGGCCTTCAACCCGGCGATAAAGGCGACAACTAGGGGCGGCAGATCGCCCTCACCGCCCGGATCACCCGGTTGGGGCGACGCGCGCGGCGCGGGATCGGGATGGTGCGGCTTGCGCCCGCCAAGGGCCAGCAGCATCATCCCCGCCCCGGCAAAAAGCGCCCCCATGATGACCAGCGCCGCCATCACGCCGGCCACGCTGATCAGGATCAGGCACAACGCCACGCTGAAGAACCCGACGGAAATCGCGCAGGCAATCAGCCCGCCCGTCGTCAGCGCCAGCTTGCGCCCGGCGCGCGCGGCGCATTGCTCCAGTTTGTGCTGAACATGCTCCAGCATGTTATTTCCGCGCGGTCATCAGACCCACCAGAAACCCGACGCCGGCGGCAATGCCCAACGCCGTTGCCGGTTGGCGCACGACGAAATCATTGGCCTGGGCGTGCAGATGCTCGGCCTGGGCGCGGGCGCGTTCGACCTGGGCCTCACCGGCGACACGCACATCATGCAGGGCGTCGCGTGCCGCACTGGCGGCCTCGGCTCCCTTGCTTTTGGTGTATCCGCCCAAGACTTCGGTCAGTTGTGCGATATCGCCCTTCAGGACCTCCATCTGCGCCGCAAGATCTGCGGTGGTGATGTCTTTGGGGGTCGCGTCTTTTGAGGTGCTAGCCATGAATCCGGCCTCCTGTTCGTGATGTTTCAGTTGCTCCCTCAACGCGCCGGGGCGCGGTTTGGTTCCCGCAGCCCGAACAAAAGCACATCAACTTTATCTGCGCATTTTCCGGGCACAAATCGAATAATTTGGAACCATTCGTGCAAAACCGGCGTTGATTCAGCAATGAAGGCCTCAGGGCCGTGATCAAATGAAAGGAAACACCATGCTGAGTTGGGCACTGACATTTCTGGTTGTGGCACTGATCGCCGCAGTCTTCGGGTTCGGCGGGATCGCCGCCGCATCGGCGGGCATCGCGAAGGTTCTGTTCTTTATCTTCATCGCGCTGTTCATCGTGACACTGATCATGCAGGCCGTGCGCAGCTG
>CAKSUL010000027.1 GCA_934501475.1 uncultured Roseovarius sp.
ACCGGCCAGCGGATCAGCGACGTGGTGCGGCTGGGGCCGAATGACGAGGACGAGGGTGGGTTCAGCCTGCGCCAGAAGAAAACAGGCGCGCAACCGTGGTGCCCGATCTTCCCCGAGCTGGAGGCGGAAATGGCGACATGGGAGCGCCGCCCCGGCCCCTACCTTCTGCAAGAGAGCGGCAAGAGCGCGGGAAAGCCGTTCAGCACGAATCAGATGTGGAAGGCGTTTGACCGAGAGCGCAAGAAGCACCCGATCTTAGAAGGTGCAGTGCCGCACGGGCTGCGGGCCAATGCCGTGATCCGCCTGCGGGTTGCCGGATACTCTGCCGAGAAGATCAGCGACATGGTGGGAATGTCCGTGGAGATGGTGGAGCACTACAGCCGCCACGCCAACCGCAAGGCCAGCGGGCAGGCGGTGTTGAGGGAATTTCAGGAACGCAAAGAAGGCCAAATTGTAAAGCGTTTGAAAAATGGAAAGCAAAAATAATGCAAAAACAGGTGCTTAGATATATGGGAATAGAGTGCAGGCTTCTGTTGCCAGGTGCCTGCGAACCCCGCCTTACGCTGCTAGGCGCAAGGGCTTAAGTTTCGATTCCTCGAACTGCTTACGCAGCCAGAGCAACCGGAGCACGATTGTCATTTGCAATTGTACTTTTCGGGCCGATACGGTGGCACCCCGCCGAGACAAAGCAATCCCCTTTAGACGTTCGTCGATCCTGTTTCGACCCCGATCCGCCCCCAAATGAAGGGTTGTTGGTGGAGTCGCCGGGTACCGCCCCCGGGTCCGATCCGCTTATTACGAGCGCGTTTATGTCCATAGTCCCCTAGGGGACACTGCCAATATAGGGCGTGGGGATGGCGTTGAAAAGGGGTCAGGTGAGAAATGGCAAAACCCCCGATCGGCGCCGGGCCAAACGGGGGTTTGCGGTGGCAGATAGATGCGCGCGCCGACCGGGGTCAGCCCGCTTTGCGGAAATCGGTGACCGCGGTGACGGTAAAGCGACCGCCCTTGAGTTTCAGCAACTTGCCCTGACGCAATAGCTGCCCGAACGAGCGCAGACCGTCCTCGCGCGAAAAGCCGTTTTCGTCGATCTCTTTCAGCTTCTGCATCAGCATCGGGCGCGAGAATTGCTGATGTCCTTCCACATCGGCCATATAGGCGGCGGCGGCCTCCAGCAATTCGGGCAGGCCATTGGCGCCCACCTCTTCGGCAAAGGTGGTAAAGCTGTCCGTGCCATTGTCATCGCGGGTGACGGCGGCGGCGTCGGGGCGCGCCGGGGCCTCGGCCATCAGATCGGCGCGCGAAATGCGGCGCGGACGCACCGGGGTCTGGGGCGCATCGATCCGCTGCTCCGCCACCAGTTTCAGCGGCGCGGGACGCGCTACGGTGCTGGGGCGCTCGGCGCGGGGGGCGTCGCCCAGCACATGCGGGCGGCGCGGGCGCACGGCACTTTCCAGATCAAGGCGATAGGGCTGGTCATCCACATTGCTGTGGATGTCGCCACCGGCGTGTTTTTCGGCCTTGGTGGCGGCCACGGCGGCGCGCAGATGCTGGATCGCGTTGCGCCGCTCATTCGAGGCGGGTTCGTCCAGGGCATTGTCGGTCTGCTCGAAGATGCGCGCGGCGTCCGAATCTGCACCTTGCAGATCTGCGCGCCCGCTGCGTTTTTCAGGGGCGGTTTCGGCCTGAACAGCGGCAACGATTTCATCGGCCGCAATGTCCATATCGGGCGCGCCGGCCATGGGGGCGTCCGGTTCCACCGGGGTGCGCGTTTTCAACTCGGCCTCGACCTCGGCCAGTTCGCGCTGCAATTCCGCCTCGTCCTCGGGCGAGAGGTCGGCGTCGTCATCTGAATCATCGTCGGTGTCGGCGCTGTCGTCTGACAATTCTTCCAACGTGCCGGCGAAGATGGCGGCCTCGAATTCGGTGCGCTTGACCTTGACCAAGCGGGCGCTGAGCGGGTCGGGCTGTGCGGGTGCGGGTGCGGTTTCGGCAACGCTGTCTTCGGGCGCGTCCTGTGCAACTGCGGTGTCATCGGCAGCCGTCACCTTGTCCGGCATGTCGCCGCTGTCGGGGCCAAGCGCATCCGCCAGCAACTGCGCCAGCGTGTCCTGCGCAAGCGGTGCATCGTCCTCGTCGTCCTCGTCCGCGTCGTCCTCGGCTTCCGGGTGCTCATCCTCATCGGTGAGGGTCAAGGGCATGGGGGCCTCATCCTCCTCGAGGATATCGTCGTAATCGTCGTCGAGAAGGTCTTCGTATTCATCGGCCTCGGCGCTGACTTCGACCTCATCGGTGCTGGCCACGTCGTCCTGCACAAAGGCCAGCAGCGCGTCGTCATCCATCTCGGCCTCGGCCGGGGCCGAGATCGGGGCAGGCATGTCATGGATCGTCGCGCCCCGGATCGGGGCAGCCGGCATGTCCTCTGCGGCCGGTTCGGACAGATCCTGTTCGGGCTCGGGATAGGCCTGTTCGGCGGCGTCGTCCTCGGCGAGGGCGGCGTTCAGATCGGTGGCGGTGCGGGCCAGGAAATCCTGCGCATGCTCATCTTCGGTATAGAAGGCGTCGCCGTAGCTGGGCTGGTCCTGCGCGGCGACGGCGCGGATGCGGCGCAGCTTGGCGGCGACGCTTTCGCTGTCGCTCATCCGGGGGGCGGCAGGGGCGGCGGGTGCCTTGATGTCGAACCGATCATCGCTGCCGTAGCTGTCGGACCAGTCGTCGCTTTCCTCCCAATCCATGGCCGGGGCCGGTTGCTCGGCCTCGGCCGCGGTGCGAGCAGGTGCCGCAGCAGGGCTGGCCGGGGCGCTGTCAGGGATTGTCGCGGCGGCGGCAGGCAGCGCGTCCGGGGCGGTCCTTTGGGGGCTGGCGTGTGTGTCGGCGGCGTCGTCACGGGCGGCGCGCAGATGGATGCGGCCATCAGCGTCATGCGCCTCGACCCGGCGCGAGATTTCACGTTGTGCGATCCGCGCCAGCATGTCGGCGTCCGGGGTGGGCGGTTCGGCCCCGAAATAGCGGTCATCGGCGGCCAGATCGCGGAAATACTCGGCAATTGCCTTCATCGTGTCGAAAGAATCATCGAAACCTTCGAGGGTGCACGAGAAAGTGCCGTAGGAGACCGTGAGAATCTTGCTTGTATTTACCATTTCAAACTCGCTTTGCGTTACCTGCAAAGACAGGGGTTACCATAGAAGAGGCGTCGAAAGGGGCCCGAATCTGCGGTGTTAACTGTATCATTTCATGGCTAGAATGTGATTTGTTTCTTTTTTACCTGATAATCAGGGGGGATTTTGATGATTGTGCGCGTAAAGGAACCAATAACGCTGGTGGGTGGTGCAGAGTTTGCCGATACCACGTTCGAGCGCGCGCGCGCGCTGGCCCCGCTGCTGGTGGCGGCGGATAGCGGTGCGGACCGGGTGCTGTCCCTTGGCGACATGCCCGAGGCGGTGATCGGCGATTTCGACTCGATCAGCGCGGATACGCGCGCCCGCATCCCCGCCGCCGCGCAGCATGTGATCGCCGAGCAGGAAAGCCATGATTTCGATAAATGCCTGCGCAATATCGATTCTCCCCTGATCATCGGTGTCGGGTTCTCGGGGGCGCGGCTGGATCATCAGCTGGCGGCGTGCAACACGCTGGTGCGTCATCCGGGGCGGCGCTGCGTGCTGGTGGGCGAGGATGATCTGGTGTTCCTGGTGCCCCCGATCCTGCGCCTGCCGCTGCCCGAGGGCTGTCTGGTGTCGCTGTTTCCGATGGGCGCGGTCGAGGGGGTGTCGGACGGGCTGCACTGGCCGATCGGCGGGATCAATTTCGCGCCCGACCGGCAGGTGGGCACATCCAACCGCGCGCTTGGGCGGATCATGGTGTCGGTGACGGCGCCCAAGATGCTGATGATGCTGCCGCCGCAACATCTGGATATTGTCGCCACCGCCCTGCTGGAGAGCCGCGTGAGCTGGCCCGACGCCTGAGGCCAGCCGTCCGGGATCCGATGCCTGATCGCTCAGCAGTTGGGCACGTTGACCGCCAGCCCGCCCAGTGAGGTCTCCTTGTATTTCTCGCTCATGTCGAGACCGGTCTGGCGCATGGTTTCGATACAGGCATCCAGCGGCACCAGATGGGTGCCGTCGCCGCGCATCGCCAGCGAGGCCGCCGATACCGCCTTGATCGCACCCAGGCCGTTGCGTTCGATGCACGGCACCTGAACCAGCCCCCTGACCGGATCGCAGGTCATGCCCAGATGATGCTCGAGCGCGATTTCGGCGGCGTTTTCAATCTGTTCGGGCGTGCCGCCCAGAACGGCGGCAAAGCCGGCGGCGGCCATCGCGGCGGCGCTGCCCACTTCGGCCTGGCACCCCGCCTCGGCCCCCGAGATCGAGGCGTTGAACTTCACCAGCCCACCGATCGCGGCGGCGGTCAGCAGAAAATCCTCGACCTTCTCGACACGCGCGCCGGGGACATGATCCAGCCAATAGCGGATCACCGCAGGCACCACACCGGCGGCACCGTTGGTGGGGGCGGTGACGACCTGACCGCCGGCGGCGTTCTCTTCGTTGACGGCCATGGCGTAGGCGCTCATCCAGTCGTTGATCTTGTGCGGCGCGCTGAGATTGGTGCCGCGCTCGGCGAGCAGCGCATCATGGATGCCCTTGGCGCGGCGTTTCACCTTGAGCCCGCCGGGCAGGGTGCCGTCGGTGGCCAAGCCGCGCTCGATGCAGTCGTTCATCACCTGCCAGATCCGCGCCGTGCCCGACCTGAGGCTTTCGGCGCAGCCGCGCGAGATCTCGTTGGCCTTCTTCATCTGCGCGATGGTCTTGCCCGAGGTTTCGCACATCTTCAGCATCTCGGCGGCGGTCTTGAACGGGTAGGGGACCGGCGGGCCCTCATCGGTATTGCGCCCGGCGGCGAGTTCATCGGCCGTCATCACGAAACCGCCACCGATGGAGTAATAGGTTTCCGACAGGATCACATCGCCCTGCGCATCGGTCGCCATCAGGATCATGCCATTGGCATGGCCCGGCAGGCTGGGGCCGAAATCGAAGATCAGATCGTCCCTGGGATTGAATTTCAGCACCGGCAGCCCGTCCGGGCAGACAGTATGCGTGTCGCGGATCGCGGCATAGGCGGCGTCGGCCTTTTCGTGGTCATAGGTTTCGGGCACGAAGCCGGCAAGGCCCAGGATGGTGGCGCGGTCGGTCGCGTGCCCCACGCCGGTAAAGGCGAGCGAGCCATGCAGCGAGCCGCGCACCCCGGCGCATCCAAACGGGGCGGCGCGCATCTTGTCCAGAAACCGGGCCGCGGCCACCATCGGCCCCATCGTATGCGACGAGGACGGGCCGATACCGACCTTGAACATGTCAAAGACCGAAAGAAACATGAATGTGGCCTTTCCCTGGGGTTGCCTGTCGGGGCGGTTGTGATCTGGGGCCGTTGTGACAGGTTGCGCGCCCTCATGTTATACTGAATGCGACATGTCCGGCCAGTCCTGCGCTTGGGCGGGGTCCATGGGCGGGCGCCATGGGCGGGGTCTTGCCAAGGGGCGGTGCGATCGGGGCGGTGCAAAGGGAAGGGGCTTTGCCCCTCGCGGTGAAAATTCGCTGAATTTTCACCGCTCACCCCAGGATATTTCAGGCAAGAAGAAGCGGAGGGGCAGGGCGAAATCAGGCTTGCGTGTCGCGATGGCGGCGGCGCACGGTTTGGGCGCGTCCGGGCAGCGAGAGCGTGGCATCCATGCGCGGCGTGCGCGCGATGACGCGTCCCCTGGCGATCACATGCAGGCGCGCCGGGCGCAGGCGCAGCGCCTCGATCGGGGTGGCGGCGTCCAGCACCACCAGTGAGGCCCTGGCGCCCACATGCAGGCCGTAATCCTCAAGCCCCATGATCGCGGCGTTCTGGGTGGTGACCATGTCGAAACAGCGGTTCATCTCATCGGGGCTGCTCATCTGGGCGACATGCATGCCCATGAAGGCGACATCGAGCATGTCGGCGGTACCAAGCGAATACCACGGGTCGAGCACGCAATCCTGCCCCCAGCCGACGGTGATGCCATGGGCCTGCATTTCGCGCACGCGGGTCAGGCCGCGGCGTTTGGGGAAGGTGTCATGGCGCCCTTGCAGCATGATGTTGATCAGCGGGTTGGGGATGACCGAAATCCGGGCCTCGGCGATCAGGGGCAGCAGTTTTGACACGTAATAGTTGTCCATCGAGTGCATCGAGGTGAGGTGTGATCCGGTGACGCGCCCCTCAAGGCCGAGGCGGGTCGTCTCATGGGCCAGTGTTTCGATATGGCGGCTGAGGGGGTCATCGCTTTCGTCGCAATGCAGATCGACGCGCAGGCCGCGTTCGGCGGCGATTTCGCACAGGTCGCGCACCGAGGCGGCACCGTCCTGCATGCTGCGTTCGAAATGCGGGATGCCGCCGACCACATCGACGCCCATATCCAGCGCGCGCAGCGTGTTGTTGCGCGCGGTCGGATCGCGGTAAAGCCCATCCTGCGGGAAGGCGACCAGTTGCAGGTCGATATAGTCGCTGACCGCATCGCGCACATGCAGCATCGCCTCGACGCCCTTGAGCGTGTCATCGCAGGTATCGACATGGCTGCGGATCGCCAGCAGGCCCATGGAGGCCGCCCAATCGCAATAGGTCAGGGCGCGTTCGATCATCTCGTCCTGCGTCATCACCTGTTTCAGCTCGCCCCAGAGGCCGATCCCCTCAAGCAATGTCCCCGAGGCGTTGATGCGCGGCGTGCCGTAGGATTGGGTCGCGTCCATGTGAAAATGCGGGTCCACGAAGGGCGGCGCGACCAGATCGCCGCGCGCGTCGATGATGGTGCCGGCCTCGGCGTCCAGCGGCTCGATGGCGACGATGCGGTCCTTCTTGATCCCGATATCGGTGACGCGGCCATCGGGCAGCGTGCCGCCCTTTACAATCAGATCGAACATCAGCGTTCCCCCTTGTTGAACGGCACCATCAGCGCCGCGGGCACCGAGGCGCGGCGCGACATGGCGATAAGCGCCAGAATGGACAGGATATAGGGCATCATCAGGAACACCTGATAGGGGATATCGGCCCCGAGCGGCGTTTGCTGGATGCGGGTCTGCAAGGCGTCGAATGCCGCGAACAGGATCGCGCCGAGCAGCGCCTTGCCGGGGCGCCATGCGCCGAACACGACCAGCGCGATGCAGATCCAGCCGCGCCCGTTCACCATCTCGAAGAAGAAGGAATCAAAGGCCGACATGGTCAGGAACGCCCCGCCAACCGCCATCAGCCCGCTGCCGGTGATCACCGCGCCCATGCGGATGGCCGTGACGGACAGGCCCTGTGCCGCCACCGCCGCCGGGTTTTCCCCCGCCGCGCGCAGCGCCAGCCCCAGTGGCGTGCGATAGAGGATCAGCGCCACCAGCGCGACCAGAACAAAGGCGAAATAGGTCAGCGGCGTCTGCGAGAACAGCGCCGGGCCGACCAGCGGCAGATCCGACAGATACGGGATTGCGTAGGGTTGAAATGCCTCGATCTTGGGCGGGCTCGTGACCTCGGGCAGGGCCAGGCGATAGGCGTAATAGGTCAGCGACGTCGCCAGCAGCGTGACGCCCAGACCCACCACATGCTGCGAGAGGCCAAAGGGCACGGTCAGCGCGCTGTGGATCAGTCCGAACGCCATGCCCACGCAGAACGCCACCGCGACCCCGCTCCACAGATCGAGGCCCGAATAGACCGCCATCCAGCCGGAAAAGGCCCCCGCGACCATGATCCCCTCGATCCCGAGGTTCAGCACCCCGGCGCGTTCGCAGATCAATTCGCCCAATGTGGCAAAGATCAACGGCGAGGCGATGCGGATCGCGGCGGTCCAGAAACTGGCCGAAAGCAGGATATCGAACAGGTCCATGGCGCTATTCCCTCACGACGCGAAACCGGGTCAGCAGGATCGCCAGGACCATCAGCAACAAGGCGGTCGCCAGCATGATGTCGGCCAGGTAGGTGGGCACGCCCACGGCGCGGCTCATGCTGTCGGCGCCGACAAAGATGCCCGCGACGAACAGCGCCGCCCCGATCACCGCCAGCGGGTTGAGCAGCGCCAGCATCGCCACGATGATCCCCGTATAGCCAAAGCCGGGGCTGAGATCGAGCGTGAGCGCGCCCTTGAGCCCCGCCACTTCGGAGAAACCCGCGAGGGCCGCCAAGCCGCCGGACAAAAGCGCGGTCTTGATCAGCACCGCGTTGACGGGAATGCCGGCAAATGCCGCCGCCTCGCGGTTCAGGCCGACGGCGCGCATCTCATAGCCCAGGGTCGTGCGCCGCTCGATCACCCAGACGATCGCGGCCACGATCAGCGCAAGGCCAAAGCCCCAGTGCAGGCGCAGCCCGTCGAGGATGCGGGGCAGGCGGGCCTCGGGGATCAGGCGGGCGGATTTGGGCCAGCCCATGCCCATCGGATCCTTCAGCGGCCCCTCGAGCAGCATCGAGACGAACAGCAGGAAGATGAAGTTGAGCAGCAAGGTGGTGACCACCTCATCGACGCCGAAACGCACCTTGAGCAGCGCCGGCACCAGCAGCACCACAGCGCCCGCCAGCATCGCCGCCAGCATCAGCGTGATCAGCAGCGGTGCCGCGCCCCATGGCAACAGCCCCGTGCCCAGGACCACGGTGATCAGCGCGCCCGCGTATAGCTGTGCCTCGGCGCCGATGTTCCACAGCCTGGCGCGAAAGGCGACGGCGACGGAGAGGCCGGTAAAGATCAGCGGCGTGGCCCGGTTCAGGGTCTCGAGCAGCGCGAACTTGCTGCCGAACGCGCCCTTGAGGATCAGGCCGAGCACGGAAAACGGATTGGCTCCCGCCACCATCGCCAGCAGCGAGGCAATGACCACCGTGACCACGATCGCCAGCGCGGGCGGGGCAAGGGTGCGGGCCAGCGACGGGTTGGCGACCGGTTCAAGACGCATGGGCGGCGTCCTCTGCATAGCCATGCCCGGCCATCCACACGCCCAACTGGGCCGGGGTCATGCTGGCGCGGGGAAATTCGGGTGACAGGCGGCCCTCTGAAATCACATGAATGACGTCCGACAAGCGCATGATTTCATCCAGATCTTCCGAGATCAGCAACACCGCCGCGCCCCGGTCGCGCGCCGCCAGCAGCTGTGAGTGGACATAGTTCACCGCGCCGATATCCAGCCCGCGCACCGGCTGATTGGCCAGGATGATATCCGGGCTGGCCTCAAGCACGCGGCCAAGGATCAGCTTTTGCATGTTGCCCCCCGACAGCAGGCGGATGCGGGTGGCGGGGCCGGGACAGCGCACGTCATAGCGCGCGATGATGTCGCGGGTGAAACTTTCGGCGCGGGGCCAGTGCATCCAGCCGCGGCTGGAATAGGGCGCGTCCCTGTAGCATTCGAGGATCGCGTTCTCGGTCAGGTCGAAATCGGCGATGGTGCCGGTCTTGTGGCGGTCCTCGGGGATGCGGGCGATGCCGTTATGCACCGCCATGCGCGGCGACCATACCGGCGGTTGCACGCCATGCAGCGTCAGGGTGCCCGTGGCAGGGCGGATCAGCCCGCCGATCAGGTCGGCCAGCGCGGCCTGCCCGTTGCCCGACACGCCCGCCAGCCCGGTGATCCGGCCCGCGCGCAGATCGAGGCTGAGCGATTTGAGGCCCGGCGCGTTGCCGATATCGGGGGTGCTGACATCGCTCAGTTGCAAGAGCGGCGCACCGGGGCTGGAGGGTATGATATCGGGTGCATGCACCTCGGAGCCGACCATGAGTGCCGCCAGCGCGTGACGGTCGGTGTCGGCGGTCGCCCCCTCATGCACCAGTTTGCCGTGGCGCAGGATCAGCACCCGGTCCGAGATCGCCATCACCTCATGCAGCTTGTGGGAGATGAACACGACCGACAGGCCAAGTGCGACCGCCTTGCGCAGGGTCTCGAACAGATCGTCGGTTTCCTGCGGCGTCAGAACGGCGGTGGGTTCATCCAGGATGAGGATGCGCGCATCGCGGTAAAGCGCCTTGAGGATCTCGACGCGCTGACGCTCGCCCACGCTCAGCGCGCCGACGCGCGCATCCGGGTCGACCGCCAGCTTGAAATCGGCAGACAGTTGCGCGATGCGCGCCCGTGCGCCGGCGCGATCCTGGCGCCATGACCAGAGCGGGCGCGTGCCCAGCGTCACGTTTTCCAGCACGGTCATGTTGTCGGCCAGCGTGAAATGCTGATGCACCATGCCCACGCCCGCATCCAGCGCGGCGCGCGGATTGCCGGGCTGAAGGCGTTTGCCCATCACCTCGACCGTGCCGCTATCGGCGGTATATTGGCCAAAGAGGATGTTCATCAGCGTCGTCTTGCCGGCGCCGTTTTCGCCCAAGAGCGCGATCACCTCGCCCTTGTGCAGGGTCAGGGACACCGCATCATTCGCGGTGAGCGCGCCGAAGGTCTTGGTAATGGCGTCGAGGCGCAGGACAACCTGCGCCTCTTGCGTATCTTTCATCTGACTTATCGGCCCCTTACGACGATTTGGGTTCGGAGTCGTTGACCTCGACCACCAGTTCGCCCGACAGGATGGCGCGGCGTTTCGCATCGACCAGGTCCAGCGCCTCCTGTGGCACCTTGCCCTCGAATGTGCCCAGCGGCGCCAGCGTGCAGCCGCCTTCCTTCATCAGGGAATAGACGCCGTAATCGGCGGCCTTGAACGTGCCGGCCTGCACTTCGGCGATGGCCTTGTCCATCGTCGGCTCGAAATGCCAGATCGCCGAGGCGACCACGGTTTCGGGGTATTCGCTCTGGGTGTCGATCACGTTGCCGATGGCCAGAACGCCCTTTTCCTGCGCCGCGTCCGAGACGCCGAAACGCTCGGCATAAAGCATGTCCGCGCCGCCCTCGATCATGGCAAAGGCGGTTTCCTTGGCCTTGGGCGGGTCGAACCAGGAGCCGATGAAGCTGACCTGGAACGTGATGTCGGGGTTCATTTCCGTCGCACCGGCCATGAAGGCGTGCATCAGGCGGTTGACCTCGGGGATGGGAAAGCCGCCGACCATGCCGATGCTGCCGGTCTTGGTCATGGCCCCCGCGATGATCCCCGACAGATACGAGGCATCCTGGATATAGTTGTCGAACACCGCGAAATTGGGCAGCGCATCGTCATGCTTGAAGCTGGAGCCCATCAGGAACGCGACATCGGGATATTCGGCGGCCACTTCGCGCGCTTCGGCCTCGGCGCCGAACACCTCACCGACGATCAGGGTATGGCCCGATTCGGCGTATTCACGCAGCACGCGGGCGTAATCCGTGTTCGAGACGTTCTCCGAGAAGGTGTATTCCAGGTCGCCCCGCTCCTGCGCCGCCAGCGCCGCCTTGTGGATGCGCGAGACCCATTGCTGTTCCACCGGCACGGTATAGACGCCGGCGCATTTGATCGGTGTCGCGGCCATCAGGCGCGACGGCGTCAGCGCCGCGCCCGCAATCAGGGCGGCCCCGGCGGTGCCTGCCAGAAAATGACGCCGGCTGAGTGTGGTCTTGCTGAGATGGATCATGGGTCAGTCCTCTCCGTTGTTGTTGTTATCGTTGTTTGACCAAACGGTAAAATCACAGCCCGGCAAAAGCCAGATGTTTTTGATCCCCAATGGTCGTGCAGCGCCGCCAATCTGCCCGTTTGCGTCCGAGTTGACCAGTGGTGTTGCGCGGGGTTTCGTCAGGTCATCCTGCGCCTGTGGGTTAGCGACCGGGCGCGCGGACAGGATTCACCGCTTTCGGGGGCTGCGCGAAACGGTCTAGACATGATTGGACGGGGCGCGAGGGCGAATAAAAGGGGGCAGGGCATGGCCAAGGGAATACCGCAACTGGCGATGTTGCAGGCATTTGAGGCGGCGGGGCGATTGGGCAGCCTGCGCGCCGCCGCACAAGAGCTGAACCTGACGCCTTCGGCGATCAGCCACCGGATCAGCGCGCTTGAATCGCTGCTGGAGGTGGCGCTGTTCGAGCGCAAGGGCAGGGGCCTGGCGCTGACCCGCGAGGGGCGCAGCTATCTGGGCGGGATCCGCCCGGGGCTGGATCAACTCAGGACCGCCGCCGACCGCATTCGCCATCCCGGCGTGGCGGGGCCGCTGACGATCCGGCTTTATCCGACCTTCGCACAGCGCTGGCTGATCCCGCGCCTGCCCGATTTCACCCGCCAATATCCGGATGTCGAACTGCACCTCGTCAACACGCAGCAGCCGCTGGATTTTTCCGCCGGTGAAACCGATCTTGCGATCGAACATGCAAGCGGACCGCTGACCGGCTATTGCTGTGACCGGCTGGTGCAGGAAGAGGTGGTGCCGGTGTGCAGCGAGGCGCTCTATGTGGCGTGCGGGCGCCCGGACCGGTGGGCGGCGCTCAACGGCATGGACCGGCTGCATTGTTCGCTGCATCCCGATGAATGGCGCTGGTGGCTTGAGAAGGTCGGGTTCCAGGATGAATTCAGCGGCCGCAACCACCACATGAACACACGCGATTCGGTGATTGCGGCGGTCGAGGCCGGTCTGGGCGTCGGGATGGCGCATCTGCCGCTGATCAACGACACGCTGCGCGAAAAGCAGTTGATTGCCCCGTTCGGCCCGCCCGTTCCCAAAAAGACGCCCTATTCGCTGATCACCACCCCCGAACGCTATGACCTAGCGCGGGTCGCGGCGTTTCGCGACTGGATCCTTGTGGCGGCCAAGTCGGCATAGGACCAGACGATTTGAGGCGCAGGGCAGGAGCGCAAGGCGATTGCTGAAGGGTGTCGCCCTGACAGGTGACAAGATTTCACTATAAATTGCCGCGCCGTTCAGTAATGCTCACCAATAAGCAATGCCACGCTGGCCCGCCACAGGGGCAGACCGGCGCCAGGCGACAAGGGGAGCGAACATGCGCAAGTGGCACCATGAACAGCGTTGATGCGGCACAGGCCCGCCCGGCATTGGACGATATCGCCGGGCGCGTCTTTGACGTGGCCGTGATCGGCGGCGGCATCAACGGCACCCATACGGCACAGACGCTGGTCGCGCAGGGCTATAGCGTGCTGTTGGTCGAGGCGCAGGATTTCGGCTCGGGGGCCAGCGGCAGATCGGGCCGCCTGATGCATTACGGCTTGCGCTATCTCGACCGGGGAGAGCCGCTGTGGAACTATTTCAAGAACCCCGGCTGGTTCATCCGTCAATGCGGGCGCGCGCGCGACACCATGCTGCACCGCGCCGAAATGGTGCGCGACATGCCCGAGCGCCTGATCCCCTACACGATGTATGTGCCGGTCTACCGCGACGATCATGTGGCACCCTGGCAGATGTCGGCGGGGCTGCGCCTGATCAACCTGATCTCGCGCTGCGATCTGCCGGTCGAGTGGCGCCGCATCCCCCGGGATGAGTGGGACAAGACCCCCTTTGTCAAGGAATGCCGTGACCGCGGACAGTTGCAGGCGGTGTTCGCGATCACCGAACATCGCTATGACTGGCCCGAGCGGCTGGTGGCGGATTATGTGCTGGACGCGGCGCGGATGGGGGCGGTCTGCCGCAACTACACCAGGCTGCAAAAGCTGGAGCGCGACAGCGACGGCACCCTGCGCCTGACCTTGCAGGATACCTTGGGCGACGCGGCCCCGATCACCGCCAACGCGCGGCGCGTGGTCAACACCGCCGGGGCGTGGATAGATCAGGTGCTGGGCGCATCGGGGCTGACCGCGACCCGCCAGATCGCGGCGACCAAGGGCGTTCATGCCGCCGTGCGCCTGCCCGCCAGGTTCCGCGACCAGGCGTTCGCGCATTTCACCTCGGGGTCTTATCCCTATTATTTCCTGCCATGGCGCGATCTGCATTACATCGGCCCGACCGAAACCCATTATGAGGGTGATCCGGCGGATGTGCGCGCCAATGACGATGATCTGGACTGGCTGATCGTCGAGGCCAACCGCATGATGCCGGGGCTGCACCTGACGCGCGATGATCTGGTCTATCACTGGGCCGGGGTGCGCCCGATGCCGCATATTCCGGGCTACAAGGGCAAACAGAACCTCGTGCCCGAATTTCACACCCATGACGCCGAGGGCTTTCCCGATCTGCTGTCGGTGCCGGGCGGGGCGTTGATGGTGCATCGCAAGACCGGGCGGCGCGCGGCCGGGATCGTCGCGCGCGGGCTGACGCCATCGGGCGCCCCGCAGGCGGCGCAAACCGGCACGCGCCACCTGCGCGCGGATACCAACTCGCCCCCCCTGACCGAGGCCGATCCCAGCGTGCGCCTGGCGCATCTGGTGGATGTCGCACGCGAGGAAATGCTGGTGCATCTGACGGATATTCTGCTGCGCCGCACCGGGCTTTTGTGGACAGGAACGCTGACTGAAGCTAACGTTTCAATAGCGGCAGACACGATCGGCGAGACCATGGGATGGTCCGAGGCCGAAAAACGCAATGAGGTGGCGCACTGCCTGAGCCAACTGGAGACACATTATCACGGCACATGACCACCAGCGCAGGTGCCGGGAAACCTGCCCTTTGAAACGATCAGGATTGCGGCATGGCCCGGCACGGGGCCAACGCATGAGCGCACTGAAAAGCCGCAGGAAATAGCGGCGCAGGTTCGATAACCGAACGTCCAACACATTCACGTCCAACACCAAGGGAGATACCATGTCAGATTTCAAATCGAACGATCCGCGCTTTGGCGCTCTGGGCCAGGACGACAACGACCGGGTCTATGAGATGATCAGGCGCGGCGCATCGCGCCGTCAGGTCATGCAGTGGTTCATGGCCGCAGGCGCCACTGCCGCCGCGTCCGGGGCGCTGTTCGGCAGCGCCGGCAAGGCCTTTGCCGAAACCCCCAAACGGGGCGGGCGGCTGGTGATGGCGTTTGACCAACACGGGCCCAACGATACGCTGGACCCGATCCTGGGCACCGCCGCGGTCGATTATTTCCGCGGCCGGATGTATTATGGCTCGCTCACGCGGCTGACCGATAGCCTGGACTATGAGCCTGAACTGGCCGAGGAAATCCTGTCCAACGATGATGCGACGGTCTGGACCTTCAAGCTGCGCAAGGGGGTGGAATTCCACGACGGCAAGGAAATGACCGCCGATGACGTGATCTACACGATGAGCCGCCACATGGGTGAATCGTCGGTGTCCAAGGCGGCGTCGCTGGTCAACATGGTCGAGAAATGGGAAAAGGTGAACGACCACGAGGTGCGCGCCGTCCTGGCCTCGCCCAATGCCGATCTGCCGATTGCCCTTGGCACGTTCCACTTCAAGATCGTGCGCGACGGCACCACCGATTTCTCCACCGCCAACGGCACCGGTCCCTACCGCGCCAAGGAATTCAAGCCGGGCGTGCGCTCGATCGGGACGCCGTTCGAGAATTTCTGGGGCGAGGGCGGCTATCTCGACGAGATGGAGACCTATGGCATCGGCGATCCGGTGTCGCGTCTCAACGCCTTCATGGCGGGGGATGTCGATGCGATGATCAACCTGCCGCCCAAGGCGATCGAACAGGTCGAAGCCGCGACAGGCAAGGGCATCTGGACGCTGAAATCCGGGGCCTATGTCAATATCTGCCCGCGTCTGGACCTTCAGCAGACCAACAACATGCATATGTGGAAGGCGATGCAGTTGTTGCAGGACCGCCAGCGCATGCTGCAGGGCGTGCTGAAAAATCAGGGCACGCTGGGCAATGACCAGCCGATCAACGAGGCCTATTTCGACCATTGCCCCGACATCCCGCAACGCGAACTGGACCCTGAAAAGGCCAAATGGCATTGGGACCAGTCCGGTCTGGGATCGACCCCGGTCCCGGTCGTCACGGCCGAACTGGCCCCCGGCGCGGTCGAGCAATGTCTGTTCATGCAGCGCGAAGGCCGCAAGATCGGCGCCAATTTCGACGTCAAGAAGGTGACGACAGACGGCTATTACGGTGCCGTCTGGCTGAAAGAGCCGATCTTTACCACCTCCTGGAACATGCGCCCGACGGCCAATGTCCACATGACCCTGGCCTTCAAGAGCGACGCCGCCTGGAACGAGACCCGCTGGAAGAACGAGAAGTTCGACCAGACGCTGCTGGCGGTGCGTGGCGTGGCGTGACCGATCCCGAAAAGCGCAAGCAGATGTATTGCGACCTTCAGACCATGATCCACGAGGAAAACGGCATGTCGATCGCGGCGCATCGCAACTATGTGGATGCGGCGGCGGATCACGTCAAAGGGCGCACCTATGTGCCGCTCAACAACTTTGGCGGCGCGGAATCGGCCGTCACCCTCTGGCGCGATTCCTGATCGCCGGACGCTCACCTGACGGCCCTGCATCGCGGTGCGGGGCCGCACCTCTTTTCCTGATTGGCGGTGGGACAATATGACGGCATTGATCCTCAAGCGGCTGGGCATCGGTCTGATCACCGTGCTGGCCGTGTCCATCATCATCTTTTTCGGCACCAAGATCCTGCCCGGCGACGCCGCGCAGATCCGGCTGGGCATGGAGGCGACCGAGGCCAACATCGCCGCCATGCGCGAACGCCTGGGGCTGGATCAACCGATATACATGCAATATCTCAACTGGCTGGGCAATTTCGTGCAGGGCGATCTGGGGATTTCGCTGGCCAGCGACGTGCCGATCACCGAACTGATTTCGTACCGCTACAAGAACACCGTCTATGTCAGCGTGCTGACCGCGCTGATCGGGGTGCCGGTGTCGCTGGCGCTGGGGATTGCGGCGGCGATGTTTCCCGGATCGGTCTATGACCGGGTGCTGACCTTCGTTTCGGTGTCGCTGGTGGCCGCGCCCGAGTTTTTCACCGCGACGCTGCTGGTGCTGATCTTTGTCTTTGCCCTCGGGATCGGCAACGCGGTGGTGGTGGGCAGCACCGAGGGGCTGGGCCTGTTCGGGCTGATCGCGCATTTCGCGCTGCCGATTGCCACGCTGAGTTTCGTGATCGCCTCGCAACTGATCCGGATGAGCCGCGCCGCCGTGCTGAACGTCATGTCGTCGCCCTATATCGAGATGGCCATTCTCAAGGGCATACCACGCCGCCGCATCATCCTGCGCCATGCGCTGCTGAACGCCATCGGCCCGATCGTGAACGTGGTTGCGCTGAACCTGGCCTATCTGGTCACCGGCGTGATCGTGGTCGAGGTCTATTTCGGCTATCCCGGCCTTGCGACGCTGATCGTGCAGGCGGTGCAGACCCGCGATTTCGTGCTGATCCAGGGCCTCGGCATGATATTCTGCCTGACCTATGTGATCCTGATGCTGATCGCCGACATCGCGTCCTTTGCGTCCAACCCAAGACTGAGGCACCCGAAATGAGCCGATCAGACAACCCCGATCACTATGTCGCGCCCTATGACGACAAGCTCAGCTTTGATGAGTTGCCCGACGCCCCGCCAACGGATTATTACCGCCCGTCCCTGATGGGCTGGCTGGGGATCGTGGTGACGGCGTTCTGGGTTTTCATCGCGCTGTTCGGCCCCTCGCTTGCGCCTTATGGCGAAAACCAACTGCCGTTTCCCGACGCCTATAGCGAATTTCAGGTGCCCCAGGCCGGCGCGCCCCTTGGCACCGATGTCGAGGACCGCGATGTGCTGTCGCGCATCATGTATGGGGCCGGGCGCACGATGGGGATTTCCATTGCCGCGACCCTTCTGGCCTATGGGATCGGCGTGGTCCTGGGGATCGGCGCGGCGGTGTCGGGGCCGCGGGTGGACATGGTGTTGAGCCGGATCAACGATGCCTTCCTGTCCCTGCCCACGATCATGCTGGGCCTTGTGGTGGTGGCGGCGGTGGGATCGTCCATTCCGGTGCTGATCGTCACCGCGGGGCTGATCTATGCCAGCGTGGTGTTCCGCCTCAGCCGCGCCATCGGGATGGAGATCATGGTGATGGATTTCGTCGAGGCCGCGCGCGCCCGCGGCGAAGGGCGCTGGTGGATCATCACCCGCGAGATATGGCCCAATGCGCGGATGCCGCTGATCACCGATTTCGGGCTGCGCCTGATCTATGTGATCCTGTTCATCTCCAGCCTCAGCTTTCTGGGTCTGGGCGTGCAGCCGCCGCAGGCCGATTGGGGCAGCATGGTGCGCGACAACCTGGGCGCGCTGCAATATGGCCAGTCGATCATTCCGGTGATCGCCCCGGCGCTGTCGATCGCGACCCTGACGGTGGCGATCAACCTGATCGTGGATGACGTGTCGGCTCATGGTGGCGGCAAACTGTCTGGAAGGATGTAGGGTTTGGCCAGGGACACGCATGGGGACGACATCATCTTCGAGGCCCGCGATCTCAGCATCAGCGCCTTTCGCAAGGACGGCACCGAGACGCAGATCGTCAAGGGCATCGATTTCCAGGTGCGCCGCGGCGAGGTTGTCGCGCTGATCGGTGAATCGGGATCGGGCAAGACGACGATTTCGCTGGCGGCGCTTGGCTATTGCAAGCCGGGGCTGCAATTCAGCGGCGGGCAGGCGCTGTTGCTGGGCGATGACGTGACCCGCATGACCACCGAGCAGCTGCGCCCGGTGCGCGGCGTCAGCGTGGCCTACCTTGCCCAGAGTGCGGCCGCCACCTTCAACCCGTCGATCCGCATCAACGAACAGGTGACCGAATCCCCGGTGCTGCACGGCACCAAGACGCAAGCCGAGGCCAATCAGCGCGCGCTTGAGCTATATCGCGCGCTGGAACTGCCGAACCCGGAAACCATCGGCAACCGCTATCCGCATCAGGTATCGGGCGGACAGTTGCAGCGCCTGATGGCGGCGATGGCGCTGTGCGGCGATCCCGCGCTTCTGGTTCTGGACGAGCCGACGACCGCGCTGGACGTGACCACCCAGATCGAGGTGCTCAAGGCGTTCAAGACCGTGATCCAGAATGAGGGCGCGGCGGCGATCTATGTCACGCATGATCTGGCCGTGGTGGCGCAGATCGCCGATCATATCGTCGTGCTCTATAATGGTGAGGTCAAGGAGGCCGGGCCGGTGGACGTGATCATCAACGCACCGAAACATCCCTATACCCGCCGCCTTATGGCCGCGATCCGACCGCTGCCCGAGCCGGGCCAGAGCGGCACATCCTCGGACGAGCATCTGCGCGCCGCCCCCGCGCTCGAGGTCAGGGGGATCGACGCGGGCTATGGCGCCAGTCTGGGCGGCAAGCCGCAGGTGATGGTGCTGCGCGACATCAACATCGCCATCGAGCGCGGCAAGACCGTGGGCATCATCGGTGAATCTGGCTGTGGCAAATCCACGCTGGCGCGGGTGATGGCCGGTCTGCTGCCCGCCAGCGAGGGCGAGATCACGCTGGACGGCGTCACCCTGGACCCGCGGCTGGAAAACCGCAGCCGCGATCAGTTGCGCAAGGTGCAGTTCGTCTATCAGATGGCCGATACCGCGCTCAATCCGCGCCACCGCATCCGCGATATCCTGGGCCGCCCGATCACCTTTTATCGCGGCCTCAAGGGACGCAAGCGGCGCGAGCGGATCGAGGAATTGCTGAAAATGGTGGAATTGCCGGTGCAGTTCGCCGACCGCTATCCGCATGAATTGTCCGGCGGGCAGAAACAGCGCGTCAACCTGGCGCGCGCCCTGGCCGCCGAGCCCGAGATCATCCTGTGCGATGAGGTGACATCGGCGCTCGATACCATCGTGGGCGCCAATGTGATCCGCCTGCTGACCCGCCTGCAAAAGGAAACCGGGGTGTCCTTCGTGTTCATCAGCCATGACCTGTCGACCGTGGCCAGCTTTGCCGATGAGATCGTCGTGCTCTATGCCGGGCGCGTCGCTGAGCAGGGCCCGACCGACAAGGTGCTGTCGCCGCCGTTTCATCCCTACACGCGCCTTCTGGTGTCCTCGGTGCCCGAAACGCGCATCGGCTGGCTGGAAGAGGCGGCCCAGACCCGCGCGGCGAAATCCGGCATTGCCGGGGCGGTGGAGCTGACCGAAACGGGATGTCCGTTTTTCGCGCGATGTCCCTTGGCGATCGCGGGCACCTGTGATCTGCTCGACCCGCCGCGCCTGAATGACGGCGAGGGGCATATCATCGAATGTCACCGCAGCGTGGACGATCTGCGCTAAAGGCAACTCCGGGCAAGGACACGAACATGGCCACACCATCCCCCCAATCCCCCCAATCCGCTAAGACCGATCCGCTGTTGCAGCCCTTTCAGCTGGGCCATGTCACGCTGCGCAACCGCATCATGAGCACCAGCCACGCCGCCGGAATGCATACGGATGGCATGCCGGGGCAGCGCTATCAGGATTATCACGTGGAAAAGGCCAAGGGCGGCATCGGCCTGACCATGTTCGGCGGCTCGTCCAACGTGTCGATCGACAGCCCCTCGGTCATGCCGCAGCTGAACATGGGCGTGGACCGCGTGATCCCCTATCTGCAGGAATTTTCCCAGCGTGTGCATGCCGAGGGCGCGGCGCTGATGTGTCAGATCACCCATCTGGGCCGGCGCGGTGAGTTCTACAACGGAGCCCTCCTGCCCACGGTCGCGCCGTCGGTGGTCCGCGAATCCCTGCACCGCTCGATCCCCAAGGAGATGGATCAGTATGACATCGACCGGATCATCGCCGATTACGTGCGCGCCGCGCTGCGCTGCAAGGAGGGCGGTCTGGACGGGGTCGAATGCGTGTCGGGCGCGCATCTGATCGGGCAGTTCCTGTCGCCGGCGCAGAATTTCCGCACCGATGCCTATGGCGGATCGCTGGAAAACCGCTGCCGCTTCGGGCTTGAGGTGTTCGAGGCGCTGCGCAAGGCGGTGGGCGACAAGTTCCTGCTGGGGTTCCGCTTTATCGTCGATGAGGGCTATGCCGAGGGGCTGGGCTTTGAGGAATGCCTCAAGACGGCGCGGATCTTCGAGGCGTCGGGCCATGTCGATTTCTTCAACGCCAATTACGGGCGCATGGACAATCTGGCGGTGCTGTCGATCGACTGCATGCCGGGGATGGCGTCGCCGGATGCGCCGTGGTTGGCCAAGGCGGCGCAGTTCAAGGCCGAGGTCAAGCTGCCGGTGATGCATGCCGCCAAGATCGCCGATGTGGCCACCGCGCGCCACGCCATCCGCGAGGGGCTGCTGGATCTGGTCGGCATGACCCGCGCGCAGATCACCGAGCCCCATCTGGTGAACAAGATCGCCGCCGGTCAGGAGGATCGCATCCGCCCCTGCGTCGGGGCCACGCATTGCATGGGCGATCTGCGCCCGTCCTGCATCCACAACCCGGCCACCGGCCATGACCGCGTGCTGCATCAGACCATCGCGCGTGCGCAGCATCCGCGCAAGGTGGTGATCGTCGGCGCAGGCCCTGCCGGGCTCGAGGCGGCGCGGGTCTGCGGTGAGCGCGGCCATGACGTGACCCTGCTTGAGGCGGCGCCACAACCGGGCGGGCAGATCCTGCTGGCGGCCAAGGCCAGCTGGCGCAAGGACCTGGTCGGCATCGTCGACTGGCGGGTCAATGAACTGGCGCATCTGGGCGTCGATCTGCGCTGCTACACCTACGCCGAAGAGGCCGATATCCTGGCGCTCGACCCCGATCTGGTGGTGGTGGCGACGGGGGGCGTGCCCAATCTGGACTGGCTCAAAGGGTCCGAGCATCTGACCTCGCCCTGGGACATATTGGAGGGCAGCGTCAAGCCCGCCGACGACGTTCTGGTGATCGACGGCACCGGGCGGCATGTGGCGCTGTCGGCGGCGGATGTCTGTCAGCGCGCCGGCAGCACGATCCAGTTTTCCAGCATCGACGCCTCGCTGGCCGCCGAACAGACCTATGCCGAGGCCGTGATCTGGCGCAAATGGGCAAGCGAGGTGGGCATGCCCCTGCGCACCGAAGAGGCCCCGATCAGCGTGCGCCGCGAGGGCAACGTGCTGGTGGCGGTGATGCGCAGCGAGTTGACCAATCAGGAGGTCGAGCTGCGCGCGGCGCAGATCATCTATGATTATGGCACGATCCCGGCGGATGCGCTGTATCACGGGCTGCGCGATGCGTCGGTCAACAAGGGCGTGACCAACCTGGAAAACTGGGTCGCCGGGCAGATGTATCGCGATCCGCGCCTGGCCCAGGATGCGGGCGGGTTCGAGTTGTACCGCATCGGTGACGCCATCGCCAGCCGCAACATCCATGCGGCGGTCAACGACGCGCTGCGCCTGTGCCAGAACTGTTAGGCTAGCCTCTGAAGGGCGCGCGCCGGGGCAATTGCGTCAGTTGCGCTCGCGCTCGGGCGGTTCGAGATGGGCAAAGGCCCAGTCGTTGTAATGCTGGTTGCCCCGGTAATAGCGCGCATGGTCGGTGTTGGGCGGGACGTGATCCCAGCTTGGTTTCTTGCCTGACTGGGTGGCGCGGTTGATCAGCTGGCGGCGGCGCTGGCTGGCCAGGACATCGACACTCAGGCGCGCGCTGTCCCATTGCGCCGCCACCTCGGCGGTGAGGCGCGCCAGGGTCTCGGCATGGGCCGGATCATCGGCCAGGTTGCGCGTCTCGTCCGGGTCCGCCGCCAGATCGAACAGCATCGGCGGGTCGCCCTCTGAGGTGATCAGCTTCATGTCGCCGCGCCGGACCATGAAAATCGGGGCCTTGATGCCCTCGCACAGCAATTCGCTATAGACGGGGCGCGCGCCCGTGCCCTTGCGTGGCAGCGCCAGAATGTCGGTGCCGTCCAGCGTCTCGATCCCCTCGAACCCGTCATCCCCCGCGCCGAGGCTGGCGAAACTGGGCAGCAGATCGACCAGCGACACCAGCGCCTGCGAGCGGCCGGGGCTGATGCGTCCGGGGCCGTGAAAGATCAGCGGCACGCGCTCGGACCCTTCAAAGAAGGTCTTTTTCAGCCACAGACCCCGCTCGCCCAGCATCTCGCCATGGTCGGTGGTAAAGATGATCACCGTGTCGTCCATCTGCCCGCTCTGGCGCAGGGCCGCCACCAGCTGCCCGATCTTGTCGTCGATGAAACTGACCGAGCCGCAATAGGCGCGCCGCGCGCGGGCGATCATCTCGTCGGTGATGTCGGCATCCTTCAGCCCGTGCTGGAACAGGATGCGCAGGCTGTGGGGGTCATTGTCGCCCTCGTCGGGCAGCGGCACGCGCGGCATCGCCACGCCATCGGGATACAGATCCCAGTGATGGGGCTGGCACAGATAGGGATCATGCGGATGGGTGAACGACACCTGCATGAAGAACGGGCGCGGATCATCCGAGCGCGCGGAATCATAGATGAACTGGACCGCCTTTGCCGCCACGTCCACATCATAGTCGATCTGCACGTTGCGCGCCGATGGCCCCGAAACCGTCAGCATCCGCATGTCGGTTGCGCCATGAAACCCCTCGGCCAGCCAATCGGGCGTCCAGGCAAAATCGGCCGGATAGACATCGCTGGTCAGGCGGCGCTCAAACCCGTGCAACTGATCGGGGCCGATGAAATGCATCTTGCCGCTGAGGCAGGTCTGATAGCCCAGAATACGCATGTAATGGGCATAGGTCGGGATCGAGGCGGGAAATTCCGACGCGTTGTCATAGGCCCCGATCCGCGACGCCATCTGCCCCGCCGCCATCGACGCGCGCGACGGCGAACAGAGCGGATAGTTGCAATAGGCGTTCTCGAACACCAGCCCGTCGGCGGCCAGTGCATCCAGATGCGGCGTGCGCGCGATCGCGTGCCCATAGGGTGCCAGCACGTTGATGGTCAACTGATCGGCCTGCACGAACAGGATATTGGGGCGCTTGGTCATGGCGGCGTTCCTCGCATGGGGTGGCGCATGGGATGGCGCATATTGGGTGACGTTGGGTCAGAGTGACGATCATGGCGCGTTCGCGCAAGCGTTGATGCGGTGTGGCGGCGGCACATCCGGCGCGGATGTCCATATCGGGCACGTATGACGTCCATTTCAGGGCGTTCCGCCCAGGCTGTGTTTCCCGCATCCTCTGGCCGAGCGGGCGACACGGCGTCGCCCCTCAGATGCGCCCCCGGCGATGATCGGGCGATGAGCGATGATGGAGATCAGGACCGATGCCCGACAACAAGGATCCGCTGCTGCAACCGTTCCAGTTGGGCAATCTCAGCCTGCGCAACCGCGTGATTTCCACCAGCCACGCCATTTCCTACGGGCGTGACGGCTTTCCGCAGGAGCAATATCAGGCCTATCACGAGGCCAAGGCGAAAGGCGGCATTGCCATGACGATGTTTGGCGGGTCGTCCAATGTCTCGCCGGATTCGGGCTCGGTGTTCGGGCAGCTCAACCTGGCGACGGATGATGTGATCCCGCATCTCGAGGCGATGGCGCGCCGCATCCATCGCCACGGCGCGGCCACCATGTGCCAGTTGACCCATCTGGGCGGGCGCAGCCATTGGCGCGCCGATCACTGGCTGGCGACGATTGCGCCCTCGCGCTATCGCGAACCGTCGCATCGCGGCTTTACCCGCGCCATGGACCGCGCCGATATAGACCGCGTGATCGAGGATTTCGCGCAGGCCGCGCGGCGCTGTCAGGAGGCTGGTCTCGACGGGGTCGAGGTGCATGTCCACGGCCATCTGATCGGGCAGTTCTGGTCGCCCAAGGTCAACCGGCGCGAGGATGAATTCGGCGGCTCGATCGAGAACCGCGCCCGTTTCGGGCTGATGGTGCTGGCCGCGATGCGCGCGCAGGTGGGGCCGGATTTTCCCATCGGGTTGCGCATGGCCGTGGGCGAGGGCCATGAGGACGGCATCAGCACCGCCGATTACGCCGAGATCGCCAAATTGCATGACGCCTCGGGGCTGGTCGATTTCTTCAACCTCACCTTCGGGCGGATCGACACCGATCTGGGGCTGGCCAATTACATGCCGGGGATGCATTCCGGGCTGGCCCCGCAATTGCAGCCCGTCGCGGCGTTTCGCCCCTTGCTGAGCCGGCCGGTGTTTCACGCCGCGCGCATCAATGACCTGGCGACGGCGCGCTACGCCATCTCGCACGGGTTGCTGGACATGGTCGGGATGACGCGTGCCCATATCGCGGACCCCGAAATCGTCAACAAGATCGCCGCCGGAGCCGAGGCGCGCATTCGCCCCTGCGTGGGCGCGACCTATTGTTCATGGCAGCGGCGCTGCATCCACAACCCGTCGATCGGCAACGAACAGGTGCTGCCGCATGATCTGGAACAGGCGGCGGTGGCGCGCCGGGTGGTCGTGGTCGGCGCCGGTCCCGGCGGGCTCGAGGCGGCGCGCGTCGCCGCGGCGCGCGGGCATCATGTCACCCTGTTTGAGGCGGCGCCGCAAGCCGGCGGTCAGTTGCTGATGGCCACGCGCATTCCGCGCCGCCGTGACCTGATCGGCATCATCGACTGGCGCCTGGCCGAGCTCGGGCGCCTTGGCGTCGCGATCCGCTACAATACCTTCGCCGACACGGGCCACATCATGGCCGAATCCCCCGATGTGGTGATCATCGCCACCGGCGGCGTGCCCGACATGCTGGAGGATCAGACCGCCCTCGCCGTGACGCCCGAAACCGTCTGGGATCTGCTGGCGGGGCCGCATCAGCCGCAGGGCGACATCCTGCTCTATGACGGGCTGGGCACGGTCACCGGGGCCAGCGTCGCCGAGATGCTGGCCGAAGCCGGGCAAAGCCTGAGCGTGGTCACACCCGACGGGCATCTGGGCAAGGAGATGAGCTATCTCGAGCGCCCGTTCGTGATGCGCACGCTCTACAAGGCCGGGGTGCAGATCCATCCCGACCTGCGCCTGATCGCGTCCGAGCGCCGGGGCAACCGGATCGCCGCGCGGTTCGTCAATGAATTCACCGAAGAGGAAACCATCCTTGACTGTGATCGCCTGGTGATCGAGCGGGGCACGGTGCCGGTGGATGATCTGTTTCACGATCTGGTCGCGGCGGCGCGCAACCACGGTGTCAGCGACCCGCTGGCGATGGCCGAGGCCCGCGCGCAATGCGCGCCCGGTGAGGGGTTCGAGCTATATCGCATCGGCGATGCGGTCTCGTCGCGCGATGTTCATGCCGCCATGCTGGACGCCAACCGGGTCTGCCGCGCGATCTGATCCACGCCCTGATCCGCACCTTGCCATGGCGGCGCGATTGGCGTTTGATGGCAGGGTCAAATCGGGCGCCAAAACCGGGAGGCCAGATCGTGACGGCCAGATACAAGATCGCCTTTCTGCTGCTGCCGGATTTTCAGCTTCTGGGGCTGGTCAACGCGCTTGAGGGGTTGCGCGTGGCCAATTCGCTGTTTGCACAGCCCCCCTTCGAGATCCGGCTGGTGCATGACAGCGAGGCGGGCCACAGCATCGCCTCAAGCAGCGGCATCCCGATCGAGGCCACGGGCGGGCACCTGGGCGATCAGGGCGACGCGGATGCGCTGATCGTGTGTTGCAGTTTCCGCCATGACAGCCATGTCAAGGACAAGACGATTTCGCTGCTGCGCCGCTTTGACCGGCACGGGATGCGGCTTGGCTCGTTCGAAAGCGGGATTTACCTGCTGGCGCGCGCCGGGCTGGTCAATGGCCATCGCGTCACCGGGCATTTCAACAATCTGCCGCTGTTTGCCCAGCTTTTCCCCGAAGTGAATTTCGTGCGCCAGGTGTTCACCATGTCGCAGACGCGCATGTGCGCGGCGGGCGGGACGGCGTGTCTCGACATGATGTTGCAACTGATCCGCGAACGGCTGGGTGCGGTGGTGGCGGCGCGGGTGGCCAATATCGTCATCCATCCCTATCGCCGCGAAAGCTCGACCTTTCAGGACGATGCGCTGACCTCGCGCCATAGCGGGCTGCCGGATGCGGTGCGTGATGCGTCGCGCCTGATGGAGGATGCGCTGAACCCGCCGCTGCCGATCGGGGATCTGGCCGCACGGCTGGGCCTGTCGCGGCGCCACCTCGACCGGATGTTCATCGCCAGCACCGGGCGCACCATCGCCGAGCATTACCGCCTGATCCGTTTGGCGCGGGCGCGCAAGCTGATCAAGGCGACCGACATGGATCTGGTCAGCAT
>CAKSUL010000028.1 GCA_934501475.1 uncultured Roseovarius sp.
CAACATCTGCACCAACCCCGACCTGGTCGAGGATGTGGGCATGTTCCTGCTGCGCCATACCGGCACCGACAAGGATTTCCTCAGCACCCGCGTCAGCCATGTGTTCGATCTCAAGGGGCCCAGTATCAATGTGCAGACCGCCTGTTCCACGTCGCTGGTGGCGGTGCATTACGCGCGTCAGGCGCTGCTGAGCGGGGAATGCGACATGGCGCTGGCGGGGGGCGTCACGATCGAGTTGCCGCAGGGGCGGGGCTATCTGTTCAAGGAAAACGAGATCCTGTCGCCCGATGGTCATTGCCACGCCTTCGATCACCGCGCAGAGGGGACGGTGTTCGGATCGGGCGCGGGGGCGGTCGCGCTGCGCCGCCTGTCGGATGCGGTGGCCGACGGCGATCATATCTGGGCGGTGATCAAGGGCAGCGCCATCAACAATGACGGCGCGGCCAAGGCCGGCTATCTGGCCCCCAGCGTCGATGGGCAGGCGGCGGCGATCCGGCGCGCGCTCAAGGTGGCCGGGGTCGGGGCCGACAGCATTGATTACGTCGAATGCCACGGCACCGGCACCTATCTGGGCGACCCGATCGAGGTCGCGGCCATGACCGAGGCGTTTCGCACCTCCACCGCCAGCCGTGGCAGTTGCGCCATCGGCTCGGTCAAGAGCAATATCGGCCATCTCGACACCGCCGCCGGGGTGGTGGGCCTGATCAAGACCAGCCTGGCCCTGCATCATGCCCGCATCCCGCCCAGCCTGAATTATGAGGCGCCCAATCCGACGATCGATTTCGCCAACAGCCCGTTTCGTGTCGCCGACCGGCTGACCAACTGGCCCGATCAGGGCCGCGCGCGCCGCGCGGGGGTCAACTCGCTGGGCGTGGGGGGCACCAATGCCCATGTCGTGCTGGAACAGGCCCCCGCGCGCGCGCCGTCCGATGACTCGGACTGGCCGTTCCACGTCCTGTGCGTCTCGGCGCATGGCAAGGCGGCGCTTGAGGCCAATTCACAGGCGCTGGCCGCGCATCTGCGCGCACATCCCGAACAACCGCTGGCCGATATTGCCCACACGCTGAAAAATGGCCGCGCCGCCCATGCCAAGCGCCGCGTCGTTGTTGCCGAAACCCATGATGAGGCCGCCGATCTGCTTGCCGCGAATGACCCGCAGCGTGTGTTCACCCATGACGCGCTTGGTGCGGCCCCCGAGACCGTGTTCATGTTTCCCGGCGGCGGCGCGCAATACCCGGACATGGCGCGTGACCTCTACGAGACCGAGCCGGTCTTTGCCGAATGGATGGATCGCGGGCTGGCGCATCTGCAACCGCAACTCGATTACGACATCCGTGCCCTGTGGCTGCCCGAACCGGACGCGCGCGCCGCCGCCGCCGTGGCGCTGCGAAAACCCTCGGTGCAACTGCCGCTGATCATGATCGTGGAATATGCGCTGGCGCAACTCTGGCTCAGCTGGGGGGTGCGGCCCGCCGCGCTGGTCGGGCATTCCATGGGCGAGAACACGGCTGCCTGTCTGGCCGGCGTGATCGGCTTTGAGGATTGCATTGATCTGGTGCTGCTGCGCGGCCGCCTGTTTGATCGCGTGCCCGCCGGCGGAATGCTCAGCGTGTCCTTGCCCGAGGCGCAGGTGCGCGCGCTGATCGGTGAGGATCTGGATGTGGCCAGCGTCAATGCGCCCGATCTGTGCGCCGTGTCCGGCCCTCAGGATCGCCTCGATGCGCTGCAGGCCGTTCTTGAGGGCAAAGGCATTGAATTTCAGCGGGTTGCCATAGATATTGCCGCCCATTCCCGGATGCTGGACCCGATCCTGCCCGAATTTCGCACCTTCCTGCAAGGGATCACGCTGAGCGCGCCGAAACTGCCCTTCATGTCCAACCGCACCGGGCAGTTGATCACGGCGCAGCAGGCCAGCGACCCGGAATACTGGGTGCAGCAACTGCGCAACACGGTGCTGTTTGCCGATTGCATCGCCGCGCTGGCCGATGGGCCGGCGCGCGTGTTTCTCGAGGTCGGGCCGGGCAAAGCGCTGAGCGCGCTGACGCAGATGTCAGGCCATGTGAAACCGGCGCAGGTGCTCAGTTCCCTGCGCCATCCGGATCATGCAATCGCCGATGATGTCCATTTCCTCGGGCTGATCGGGCGGCTCTGGGCCTGCGGGGTCGAGGCCGACTGGGATCAGATCTGGGGCGGGGCGCGGCGCAACCGGGTGCTGTTGCCCGGCTATCAATTCCAGCGCAGCCGGTATTTCATCGAACCGGGCAAGGTCGCGCAGACCGCGCCGCGCCCGGCCCTGACCCGTCAGGACGACATCGCCGACTGGGGATATCGCGTGGCGTGGCGGCCTGAACTGGCGCTGTGTGATCTCGATGTCGAGGGGGATCTGTCGGACAGTGATCCGTTGACATGGCTGGTGTTCAGCGACGATGCGGGCGTGGCCGACAAGGTGGTCGCGCGGCTGCGCGGGGCAGGGCACAAGGTGACGACATTGCGCCCCGGCGACAGTTTTCATCGCCATGACGCGGAGTCCTATACCCTCGCGCCCGAGGCCGGTGCGGGCGGGTATGAGGCGCTGTTGGCCGGGCTGGCCGCCGATGACCGTCTGCCCGGGCGGATCGCGCATTTCTGGCTGGTCACCCGCGGCGAGACATTCCG
This sequence comes from uncultured Roseovarius sp., assembly GCA_934501475.1. GTDB lineage: Bacteria > Pseudomonadota > Alphaproteobacteria > Rhodobacterales > Rhodobacteraceae > Roseovarius. The sequence goes on from CAKSUL010000028.1 coordinate 2,656, forward strand.
CCCCGGCAGTTCGTTCTTTGATCGCAACATGGTGCATGGCTTTGACAGCCTGTTTCATCTGGCGCAGGCCATTGGCGGTGCGGACCTGCCCGCGGGCTGCCATCTGAGCGTGATCACCACCGGCGCCGCGCAGCTGCGCGATGAGCCGCTTTCCTATCCCGAAAAGGCCTGTATCGCCGGGCCGGTTGGCGTGATCCCGCGTGAATTTCCGGGGCTCACGGCCGCGTCGCTGGATATCGAATTGCCGCAGCGCGATTGTGCGCGGCGCTGGTGTCTCGGGCCGAACCCCGCGCCTGCGGGTGATGACAGCCTGACCAACCGCCTGCTTGAGGATCTGCTGGCCGCGCCCGCCAACACGGTCGCCGCCTATCGCGGGGCGCGGCGCATGGTGCGGGGGCTGAAACCCGTCACACTCGGGGCGCAAGACGCGCCGGTCTGGGTGCAGGGCGGCACATATCTGATCACCGGCGGGTTTGGCGGGATCGGGCTGAGCGTGGCGCGCGATCTGGCGCAACAGGCGGGCGCGGAGATCATCCTGCTGAGCCGAAAACCGTTCCCCGAGCGCGCTGAATGGGATCGCGCAAGCGGCCCGGACGTCGCGCGCATCGCCGCTGTGCGCGCTGTTGAATCCCTTGGCGCGACCGTGCGCGTCATGCAGGGCGATGTGACCGATATCGACCGGATGCGCGCGATCGCCGCCGGGATCGGCGCGGGGTCGGGCCGGCTCAACGGGATAATCCACGCGGCCGGGGTGATTGATGACGGCCCGCTTCTGGGCAAGGGCATGGCATCGATCCAGGCCGTCATGGGGCCTAAAATCAATGGCTTGCGGGTCCTGGATGAGGTGTTCCCGGATGGCAGTGTCGATCTGTTGGTGCTGTTTTCCTCGACCAGCACCCTGACACGGCCCGCTGGTCAGGTCGATTATATCGCCGCCAATGAATATCTGAACGCCTATGCACAGTCGCGCAGCGGCGGCGCAACCCGCGTTGTCGCGCTGAACTGGGGCGTTTGGGCCGATGTGGGCATGGCGGCCGAGGCCATGGCCGCGCGCAGCGCCGTGCCCGCGCGCGCGCCGCTGAGCCAGCCGCTGCTGAGCGAAACCAGCGTTGGGCGCGACGGCACCACCCGGTTTCACGCCACGCTGGACGGGCGCGCGCATTGGGTGCTGTCTGAGCACCGGAGCGCATCGGGCGCGATGCTGCTGCCTGGCACCGGTTATATCGAACTGGCCGCCGAGGCGATGGCGGGCCGGCCCTTTGCCTTGCAGGATCTGAACTTCCTGCGCCCGCTTGACGTGGCGGAGGGGGCATCACGCGATGTGACGCTGCATCTTGATGGCGACAGGCTGGAGATTCGCGCCGCCTGCCGGGTCGAGGGGCGCGCGGCAACGGTCCTGACGGCGCAGGCGCGGATCATGCCGCTGAATGACGCGAAAGAAACCATTGATATAGACGCAATTTCAAGGCGTTGCGCGCAACAGTTGATGTTTCCCTATCGCTCGCCGCAATTGGCCCATCTGGATTTCGGTCCGCGTTGGGATGTGGTGCGGCGCGCCGCGTTCGGAGAGGCTGAGGGGCTTGCCCATCTGGTTCTGCCAGAGGCCGCCGGGGACGATCTGGCCGATGGGTATCTGGCGCATCCGGCCCTGCTGGATCTGGCGACCGGCTGGGCGATTGCGCTGCATCCCGGCTATGACCCGGCGCATCTGTGGGTGCCGGTGTCTTATGGCGCGGTGCAGGTCCATGGCCCTCTGCCGGCCGAAGTGTTCAGCCATATCCGCCTCTCCGACACCGGCGCGGACGGCGATGGCACGGCCAGTTTCGACATCACCCTCTGCGATGCCACAGGCGCGGTTCTTCTGGGCGCGCAGGGGTTTCAGATGCGCCGGCTCGAGGGCGGTTTCACGCTGCCCGCGCTTGGTGCGCGCGACGTGGAGTTTGACCGCGACGACACCGCCCCATTGTCCGAGCGTGAAGAGCAATTGATGCAGACCATCGCCATGGGCATCCGCGCCGATGAGGGGCCCGAGGCGCTGCGCCGCGCGCTGAATGCGGGGCACCGCCAGATCGCCATTTCCTCGATTGATCCGAATATGTTGATCGACCAGGCCGAGGTGACGGACAGGGCCGGGGCGGGCCATGCGCAATCCTTTGCACGCCCCGATCTGGACAGCGATTTCGTCGCGCCGCAAACCCCGGCCGAGGATCGGCTGGCGGGGATCTGGCAGGGTCTTTTGGGGATTGATCAGATCGGCACCGCGGACAGTTTCTTTGATCTGGGCGGGCATTCCCTGCTGGCGGTGCGCCTGTTTGCGCAGATCAAACGCGAATTCGGCGTGCAATTTCCGATCTCGGTCCTGTTCGAGGCACCCACGATTGCCCGCCTGACCGCGCTGATCGTTGCGCGTGGTGGCCTGGGCGTCGCCGCTGAGACCGCCCGCCCGGCGGATGATGCGCCGAGTGCCGATACCGGTCCCGCGCGGCGTCATCTCGTGGCGCTGCATCCGAGCAGGCCGGGCACCGGCGCGCCGCTGTTCATCGTTGCCGGGATGTTCGGCAATGTGCTGAACCTGCGCCATCTGGGGCTGCTCCTTGGGACGGGGCGCCCGGTTTACGGGCTTCAGGCGCGCGGGCTGATGGGCGAGGATGCGCCGCACCGCACAATGGCTGAGGCGGCGGCGGATTACATAGCCGAAATGCGCCAGGTGCAGCCCCACGGCCCCTATTACCTGAGCGGGTTCTCCGGCGGCGGCATCACCGCCTATGAAATCGCCCAACAGCTTGACGCCGCTGGCGATGAGGTGGCGGTTATGGCATTGCTGGACACGCCCCTGCCGGTGCGCCAGACATTAACAGTGCCGGATAAGATGCTGATAAAGTGGCAGGAGATCAGAAAAAAGGGCGGCGGCTATCTGCTGGAATGGGCGCGCAACCGCGTTCAATGGGAAATCACCAGGCGCCGCGATCAGGGCGCGCCCGGGGTCGAAACCGGCGCCTTTGACAATGCCGGGGTCGCGCAGGCCTTTCGCCACGCCGCCGCCACCTATCAGGTTCAGCCATGGCAGGGGCCGATCACGCTGTTGCGCCCGCGCCTCGATCGCCATTGGAAGGTGTCGCGCGGCCAATGGGTCAGCCGCGAGCGCGAATATGTCCATTCTGACAATCAATGGACGCGCCTTGCCCCCCGGCTGGAGGTGATCGAGGTGCCGGGCGATCATGACAGCATGGTTCTGATGCCCAATGTCAGCGCGCTGGCCCGCCATCTCGAATCGCTGATCGCGGCGGCCAGGCCGGGCCGCGCCATCGCCCCCCACCCGGACGCCGCCCCCGATTGGGGAACGCGCATAGCCGCGGAGTAACGCCATGCATGACCCGTCCGTCCTGACCATCATCCTGAACTATCGCACGCCCGAGCTGACCCTCAAGGCGGCCACGGCCACGCTGCGGGAAATGGACGGGATCCGGGGCGAAATCGTGATCGTCGACAACGATTCCGGCGATGAATCCTGCGAGCTGATCGCCGACGCCATCCGCAGGAACGGCTGGGGCGAGGATGGCCGCGTCACCCTCAGGCAGAGCGGGCATAATGGCGGCTTTGGCGCGGGCAATAATTTCGGGATGCGGGGCGGGCTGCGCAGCGGCGAAATGCCGGATTTCTATTATATCCTGAACTCCGACGCCTGGCCCGAGCGCGGCGCGATCCGCGCCTTGCTGAACGTGATGCAGCGGGAACGCCGCGCCGGCATCGTCGGCAGCCATGTGCGCGGCGTCAACGGTGAACCGCACTGCACCGCGTTCCGTTTTCCCAGCATCGCGGGTGAATTCGAAGGCGCCGTGCGCACCGGGATCGTCACGCGGCTGCTGCGCAAATCGGTGGTGCCGATGGCATTGCCGCAGACTCTGGCGCAGGTCGATTGGGTGGCGGGGGCGTCGGCGATGCTGCGGCGGCGGATGCTGGATGAGATCGGCCTGTTTGATGAGGCGTTTTTCCTCTATTTCGAGGAAACCGACCTGTGCCACCGCGCCAATGACGCGGGCTGGCAGGTGCTCTATGAACCGCTGAGCGAGGTGGTGCATGTGGGCTCGGTCTCGACCGGGATGAAGACATGGCGGCGCACGCCGCGCTACTGGTTCGAGTCGCGCCTCCATTATTTCACCAAGACCCACGGGCGCGGCTATGCCGCCGCCGCCACGCTGGCGCGCATTGCCGGGGCGGCGTTGTGGCGGGTGCGCTATGTGATCTCGTCGCGCCCGATGGGTGATCCGCCGCATTTCCTGCGGGATCTGATCGGTCATTCGCTGATGTCGATGCTGCGCCCCAGGGCGCGCCCGGCGCCTGTTTCCCTGTCCACCCCTGTTGGCGATGATATGAAATGACCCTGTTTTCCTGTATTCTTCTGGGGGATGAGACCCTGACCATGGGCTGTGGCGATCAACTGATCGAGCAGGGCGCGACCATCCGCGCGATCAGCACGCGGGATTCGTCCGTGCGCGCATGGGCCAAAGCGCGCGGCATCGCGGTGCTGCCCGGATTTGACGATATCCGCCGCGAAATCGCGCCCGCCAGCATCGACTGGGTGCTGAGCATCGCCAATCTGCGGGTGATCCCCGATGCCGTTCTGGCGCTGCCCGCCAGGGGCGCGGTGAACTTTCACGACGGGCCGCTGCCCGAATATGCCGGGCTGAACACGCCGGTCTGGGCCTTGCTGAACGGTGAGGCGCGCCATGGCATCACCTGGCATCATGTCGGGGCCGGGGTCGATGAGGGCGACATCATGCTGCAACGCCGCTTTGATCTGGCCCCGGATGAGACGGCGCATAGCCTGAACGCCAGATGTTACGGCGCGGCGATGGACAGCTTTCCCGAGGTGATCCGCGAACTGGCCAGCGCCGCGCCCGCGCGCCTGCCTCAGGACCTGAGCCAGCGGCGCGTCTATCGCATGGCGGACCTGCCCGAGATGGCCGGGCTGATGGATCTGCGCAGCATGACCACCGATCGGGTGTTGCGCCATGTGCGCGCGCTGGATTTTGCCGGATATGCCAATCCGGTGGTCACGGCGAAGATCGCCAGCGCAACCCGGCGCTACGCGGTCCGGGGCGCGTCGCCCATGCAAGGGCGCGGGGCGGCGGGCAGCATCCTGCGGATCTCGGGCGATACGCTGAGCGTGGCGACATTGGACGGCGCGGTGCATCTGAGCGGGATCACCACCCCCGACGGGCGCGCGGCGCATCTGTCCCGGGATCTGGAAATCGGTGAGATCCTGCGCACGCCACCCGCGCCCGAGGCGGATCGCCTAGACACGACCCTGCGCGAATCCGCCCGCCATGAAGGGCACTGGCGCGCGGCCCTTGCGGATATGCAACCCGCCGAGGTGCCGCTGGCGACGCGCGCGACCACGCCGGACTGGACAAGGCGCCGGATCAATGTCGATCCGGGGCTGGACTCTGGCGCGCGCATGGCGGCGGTTGCGCTGTGGGCGCTGCAATCAAGCGGGCAGGAGCGGGCCGCGCTGGCCTGGCGCAGCGCCGCGCTGGCGGCACGCGCGCAGGGGCTGGACGATCTGATCTGTGACTGGGTGCCGGTGCAGGCTGTTCCGGCCGAGCGGTTCGAGGATTTCACCCGCAGCGTGGCCGCGCAGGTGCAGGCGGGCGAACAGCACCTTAGCTTTGCGTGTGATCTCTTTGCGCGTGATCCCGCGCTTGACGCCGCGCACCGCCCGCAGATCGGGGTCAGCGACACCGACGCGCCGATGGCCGATACTGCCATCACCGTCTGTCCGGGCACGGGTGGCGAACTGGGCCTTCATTTCGACGCCGCCCGCCTGACAGAAGCGCAGATCGGGTTGCTGAGCGCGCGACTGGCCGCGATCCTCACTCGGCTGGCCGCTGGCACGGGATCGCTGAGAGAGCTGCGCGAAATACCGGCGGCAGAGGTCGATCTGATCGAGGGCTGGAACCGCACGCCGACCGATTATGACGCGGATCTGACCCTGCACGGCGCATTCGAGGCGCAGGTGGCGCGCACCCCCGACGATATCGCCCTTGTGTTCGAGGATCAGAGCCTCAGCTACGCGGCGCTGAATTCGCGCGCCAATGCGATGGCGCAGCGCCTGATCGCGGCGGGCGTCGGCCCTGGCGTCAATGTGGGGCTGTGCGTGCGCCGCTCGCTTGACATGATGGTGGCGGCGCTTGGCATTCTCAAGGCGGGGGGCGCCTATGTCCCGCTTGATCCCGCGTATCCGGCCGGGCGCATCGCCCATTGCGTCGCCGACAGCGCCGCGACGGTGATCGTCACGCAGCGCGCGCTGCATGATCTGCTGCCGCAATCCGGGGCGTTGCTGATCGACGTCGAGGATTGCGATACGCCCGTTGCGCAAAACCCCGATAAGGGCGTCGGGCCGGATGATCTGGCCTATCTGATCTACACGTCAGGCACGACCGGCCTGCCCAAGGGGGTGATGATCGCGCATCGCAATCTGGCGAATTTCTTTGCCGGGATGGATGCCCATATCGACCGCACGACCGGCAATGTCTGGCTGGCGGTGACCAGTCTGGCCTTTGACATTTCGGTGCTCGAACTGTTCTACACCCTCGCGCGCGGCTTCAAGGTGGTGATCGCGGGCGACGAAAACCGTGCGGCGGTGGCCGGTGCAGGGGCCGGTGCGATGGCCAGAGCAGGGGCAGGGGCAGGCGGCGCGATGGCGCGCTCACGCCGCGACATTGATTTCGGCATCTATTACTGGGGCAATGACGGCGGCGCGGGCACGCAGAAATATCATCTGTTGCTGGAGGGCGCGAAATTTGCCGACCAGAACGGGTTCAACGCGATCTGGACGCCCGAGCGGCATTTCCACGCCTTTGGCGGCCCCTATCCCAACCCCGCGGTGACCGGCGCGGCGGTGGCGGCGGTGACGCAGAATATCGGCGTGCGCGCGGGCTCCTGCGTGGCGCCACTGCACCATCCGGCCCGCATTGCCGAGGAATGGGCGGTGATCGACAACCTGACCAACGGGCGCGCGGGTCTGGCCATCGCGTCGGGCTGGCAGCCGGATGATTTCGTGCTGCGCCCCGAGAATGCGCCGCCCGACAACAAGACGGCGATGTATGACACGCTGGCGCAGGTCCGCGCGCTCTGGCGCGGTGAGGCGGTGGCGTTTCCCACGGCCAGCGGCGGCACCCATGACGTGATCACGCAGCCGCGCCCGGTCACGCCGGAGCTGCCGGTCTGGATCACCACGGCGGGCAATCCCGACACTTGGCGCGAGGCGGGCGAATTGGGCTGCAACGTGCTGACCCATCTTCTGGGCCAGAGCATCGACGAAGTGGCGGGCAAGATCCGCATCTATCACGACGCGCTGCGCGCTGCCGGGCACGACCCGCAGGCGTTCAAGGTCACGATGATGCTGCATACGTTCATCGCCGCCGATCGCGACACCGCGCAGCGCATCGCACGTGAGCCGATGAAGGATTACCTGCGCAGCGCCGCCGGCCTGATCAAGCAATATGCCTGGACCTTTCCGGCCTTCAAGCGCCCCGAAGGCGTCAAGAGCGCCTATGAGATGGACCTGGGCATCCTCGGCGAAGACGAACTTGAGGCGATTCTCGATTTCGCGTTCGAGCGGTATTTCGAGGAATCCGGCCTGTTCGGCACGGTTGAGGATGGCGTGGCGCGCGCCGAACAGCTCAAGCGGATCGGCGTCGATGAGATCGCCTGCCTGATCGACTATGGCATCGACGCGCAGACCGTGCTGGACGGGCTGATCCCGCTTGCCGAGGTGCTCAAGCGCGCCAAGGCACCGGTCACGCTTGCGGCCGACGATCATTCGATCGCCGCGCAGATCATCCGCCACCGCGTCACGCATCTGCAATGCACGCCCAGCATGGCGCGGCTGATCGCGATGAATGATGAGGCGCGCATGGCGCTGAGCGGCGTGCGCCAGATCCTGCTGGGCGGTGAGGCCCTGCCGGGCAGCCTGATGCGCGATCTGCGCGAGGCGACGCAGGCGCAGGTGCTGAACATGTATGGCCCGACGGAAACCACCATCTGGTCCAGTGTCGGATCGGCCAGCCCCTGCGCCGGGACCGTGCCGATTGGCGGGCCGATCGCCAACACGAGCCTGCAGGTGATCGGCGCGGATGGCGCGGTGTCACCCATCGGGGTGCCCGGTGAATTGCTGATCGGGGGCGATGGCGTTGCCCCCGGCTATTGGCAGCGCGCCGACCTCACGGCAGAGCGCTTTGCCAGCGGGCTTTACCGCACCGGTGATCTGGTGGCCTGGCAGGCGGATGGCAGCCTTCGCTTTATCGGGCGCAGCGACGATCAGGTGAAGATCCGCGGTCACCGGATCGAACTGGGTGAGATCGAGACCTGCCTAAAGGGCTTTGCCGGGGTGGGTGAGGCGGTGGTGATCGCGCGCGCCGCGCGCAGCGGCGACATGGCGCTGGCCGCCTATTACACCGCCACGGCGCCGGTTGCTGAGGCGGCGCTGCGCGATCATCTCAGGCGCGCCCTCCCCGAGGTCATGGTGCCCTCGGACCTTGTGCTGCTGGAGAGTTTCCCGCTGACCCCCAACAAGAAGATCGACCGCCTGGCGCTGCCTGACCCAAGGGCGATGCGCGCGCCCCTGGCCGCAAATCTCAGCGCGGCGCCCGCACAGGGCGCGGGCAAGGTCATCGCCGCCGTCTGGTGCGAGATCCTCGGCCTGCCGGTGGTGCAGGTCAGCGACAATTTCTTTGATCTGGGGGGGCATTCGCTGTTGGCGGTGCAGGCGCATCGCGACATCCGCGCGAAACTGGACGGGGTCGCGCTGTCGATCACCGACATCTTCCGCTTTCCGGTGCTGGGCGATCTGGCGGCGCATCTGGACGCGCAGGCCGGCGTTTCGACCACGGTCGCGCCACGCGCGTCGGCGCCCGACCGCGCCGCCACCATGTCCAAACGCCGCGCAATGCGCGCCGGGCGCGGGACCGGACAATGAGCATTGCCGACCTCAAGCCTGGCCCGGCGGACACGCGCGCCGCCGCGCCGCCACTGATCGAGGCGGTGCGGGCGCTGTTCAACTCCGGCGTCGCGGTCGCGATCACCGATCCGCGCATGACCTATCCGCCGGGCTTTGCCGCTGAAATCGCCGCGATGGCGCGCGCCACGCCGGCACGTCGCCGCGAATTCGCCGCCGGGCGTGCGGCCCTGCACCGCGCGATGGCGGATCTGGGGCACGCGCCCAGGCCGGTTCTGGCCGGGGCCGACCGCGCGCCGGTCTGGCCCGATTCCGTCGTGGGCAGCCTGTCGCACTCTGCCACGACCTGTGTCGCGGTCATGGGCGAGGCGCGCGCGCTGCGCAGCCTTGGGGTGGACGTGGAAGAGGATACGGCCCTGGACGATGATCTGATCCCGCAGATCTGCACCCTGGCCGAGCGCGCCTGGCTGGCCAGCCAACCCGGGGACCGACGCGCGCGCCTTGCCAAGCTGATTTTCAGCGCCAAGGAATGCGCCTATAAATGCCAGTATCCGCTGACCTCGACAGGGTTCGACTTCGACACGCTCGAGATCACGCCGGACATCGACACCGGCCAGTTCGAGGCGACATTCACCCGCGATATCGGGCAATTCGTGGCGGGGCATTGCCTGCATGGACGGTTTGTCATCCGTGATGGGCTGATCGTGACCGGAACCATGCTGACCCACCGGCCCCGCTGGAGCATTCAGGGCCGATGACGTAATATGACAGCGTCAGAATTCACAGAAGGGGCAGGCCGATGCCACCGCGCATGATCTGGATTGTCGGACTGTGCATCGCATTGATCGGGCTGGCGGTGTTTGCGTGGTGGCTGACGCGCGCACCCAGGGTGACATCGGACGCCGTGGCGGCGGCCTATGCGCGCCCGCTCGGCCCGCCCGAGGGGCCTTTGCGGGTGTTTCACCTTGGTCATTCGCTGGTCGGGCGCGACATGCCGGCCATGCTGGCGCAGCTTGCCGATGCGGGGATCGAAACGGGGATCGAAGCGGGGCATCGCTATGATGTGCAACTGGGCTGGGGCACGTCGCTGCGCGAACATTGGGAGCCGGACCTTGCGATCAACGGCTTTGACACGGAAAACGCCCATGCGCGCTATCGCGATGCCCATGAGGCGATCCGCTCGGGCGATTACGACGCGATCGTGCTGACCGAGATGGTCGAGATCCGCGATGCGATCAAATATCATCACAGCGGCAAATACCTGGCCAAATGGGCGAACGAGGCCCGCGAGGGGCGTCAGGACGTGCGCATCTACCTCTATGAAAGCTGGCCGCATCTGGACGATCCAGAAGGCTGGCTGACCCGGTTGGACGCGGACCTGTCGCGCTATTGGGAGGACGAGATCCTGCTGCGCGATCTGGCCATCAACGCCCCCGAACAGCCGGTTCGCGTCATCCCCGCCGGTCAGGTCATGGCGCGCCTGGTGCGCCGGATCGAGGCGCTTGGCGGGTTGGATGGCGTGCAGGGCCGCGAGGATTTTTTTCGACGTAATGATGACGGGTCGCTGGATCAACTTCATGTGAATGACCTCGGGGCCTATGTGGTGGCGCTGACCCATTATGCGGTTCTTTATCAGCGCGCGCCGATGGGTCTGCCGCGCCAGCTGAGGCGCGCGGATGGCACGCAGGCGGACGCACCGGGCGCGGCCCTTGCCGCGCTGATGCAGCAAACGGTCTGGGATGTGGTCACGAACTATGCGAAAACCGGGATCGCGCCATGATCCGCTGGCTTGGTCTCCTTGCCCTGTTGGGCTGGGGCGCGCTGCCCGTATCGGGCCAGACGCCCGGTCCTGTCGGGATCGGGCTGGCGCCGGTCAATGACTGGAGCACGCAGCAACCCTTCATCGACGTGATGAAAACCGCGCGCCGCTGGATCGGGCATCGCCCCGGCCAATGGGGCGGGATGGATTTCGATCAGCTTGAGGCATTGGGCATTCTCGACGATCAGGGCTGGCCGATGCAGATCCCGACCGGTCTGGGCGCGATCGGGACGCTGGTCCTGACCGACCTGCCGGCGCAGGCCACCGCCTATGCGGGGCGCTATGTGCTGGAATTCGACGGGCAGGGCATCGTCGAGGTGGCGGGCAGCGCGCGCAACAAGCGCTATGGCAGCGGGCGCGTCGCCTTTGATTTCGAGCCGGGCAATGGCCCCGTCGATATCCGCATCCAGCGCAGCGGGACGCGTGGTGGTGACGGAGATTATATACGCAATATCAGCATTATACGAGAGGATCTTAAGGCGGAATATGACGCTGGCGCCATGTTCAATCCACTCTGGCTGAAACAGCTTGAGGGGTTTGGCGCGCTGCGGTTCATGGACTGGATGAACACCAACAATTCGGATCAGGGCGATTGGGCCGCGCGGCCACGCGACACTGATTTTTCCTATACATGGCGCGGTGTCCCGCTGGGGATCATGCTGGATCTGGCCAATCAGACCGGCACCGATCCGTGGTTCAACATGCCCCATCTGGCCGATGACGCCTATATGAGCGCCTTTGCCGCGCAGGTCGAAGCGGGGCTGAACCCGGATCGGCGCGTCTATGTGGAATATTCGAACGAGGTCTGGAACTGGCAGTTCCTGCAGGCCGAATGGGCCGATGCGCAGGGGCGCGACCTTTGGGGTGAGATCCACAAGGGCGCGCAGTTTTACGGGATGCGCGCCGCCGAAATGGCCCGGATCTGGGCCGGGGCATTCGCGCAGCGGCGCGCAGCGCTGGTCACGGTGATCGCCACGCAGACCGGCTGGCTGGGGCTTGAGGCGGATATCCTGAACGCGCCGTTGCATGTGGCAAATGGTGGCGCGCCGCCCGTGCAGGCCTTTGATGCCTACGGCGTTGCGGGGTATTTCGGCCATGTCCTGGGCACGGAGAAACGCGCGCCGATGATCCGGTCCTGGATCGAGCAGAGCCGCGCCGCCGCCGCGGACGCCGGGACGCAGGCGGGGCTGAAGGACGCGGCGCTGGCCACCTATATCGAGGCGCATCGATATGATCAGGCGTTTGAGCGCGCGGCGCAGGAATTGCGCGATGGCACACTGAGTGGTGACAGCGCCGACACGCTGGCCGATCTGCGCCAGCGTGTGTTTCCCTATCACGCCGAGGTGGCGGCGCGTCATGGTCTGGATCTGATCACCTATGAGGGCGGCAGTCATGTGGTGGGGATCGGGGTGCAGGTGGACGACGCCGACCTCACCGATTTTTATACCGCGCTGAATTATGCGCCGCAGATGGGCCCGCTCTATGATGGGCTGATCGGGGCGTGGCGCGCCGTGGGGGGCGGTCTGTTCACGGCCTATGCCGATGTCATGGCGCCCAGCAAATGGGGCAGTTGGGGCACACTGCGCTATCTTGGGGATGATACGTCAAGGATGCGCGCGCTCAGGCAGTGGCAATGACGCGGCGGGTCAGCCTGATCTTGCCCGCGCATGACGAGGCAAGGTTCATCGCGCCCTGTCTTGAGGCGGTGCTGCGCTCGGACGTTGCGGGGCTGGATCTGCAGGTGATCGTTGTGGCCAATGGCTGCCGCGATGATACGGCCGGGCGGGCGCGTGAATTCACCGGGGCGGCGGCGCGCCGGGGAATCACGCTTGAGGTGATCGAGACCGCGCAAGGGGGCAAGCTGAATGCGCTTGGCCTTGGCGACGCGGCAGCGGTCGGGGGCATCCGGATCTATCTGGACGCCGATGTCGTGGTCGAACCGGACCTGATCAGGCGGATCGCCGAGGTGCTGAGCACCACCGACGAGGCGCGTTACGCCAGCGGCACCCCGGTGATCAGCCGCGCGCAAAGCGCGCTCACGCGGGCCTATGCGCGGTTCTGGGCGCGCCTGCCATTCCTGCGTGACGGGGTTCCGGGCTTTGGCATCTATGCGGTCAATGCGGCGGGGCGCGCCCGCTGGGGGGCGTGGCCCGACATCATATCGGATGACACATTCGCGCGGTTGCAGTTCGGCCCGGATGAGCGGTTGCGCGTTCCTGCGCGCTATCACTGGCCGATGGTCGAAGGCTGGGCCAATCTGGTGCGGGTGCGTCGCCGGCAGGATCGCGGGGTCAGCCAGATCGCGGCGCTCTATCCGGACCTTGTGCAGGGGCAGGGCCATCGCCCGACCAGGGCGCAACTGGCGGCCCTGGCGCTGCGAGATCCGGCCGGGTTTGCGGTCTATGCCAGCGTGGCGCTGGCGGTCCGGCTGACGGCGCGCCATGCGACCGATGAATGGACGCGCGGACGTTAAGATAGGTTGCGAAAATGCGCGGCCAGTTTTGCAGCCTCATTATCCACATCATGGCGCGCAAACACGCGGGCGCGCCCGGCGTCACCCATGGCGGCGCGGGTGCGCGCATCCATCGCCGCCAGTTCCAGCGCCGCCTCGGCCAATGCCTGAGGATCGCCCGCCGGCACCAGCCACCCGGTCTTGCCCGGCTGCACCAGTTCCGGCGTGCCGGCGATATGGGTCGCAAGAACCGGGCGCGCGGCGGCCATTGCCTCCATCACCACCATCGGCAGGCCCTCGGCAAAGCTGGGCATGATCAGCGCATGGGCGGCGTCGAGTTCGCGGCGCACGGCCGCCTCATCCAGCCAGCCGGTCAGGGTGATGTTGTCCTGCAACCCCTGCGCGGCAATCGCCGTTTCAAGGTCGGCGCGCCCCGGCCCGTCGCCGACAAGGTGCAGCCGCGTGCCCTTGATCCGTGCCTTGATCATGGCCATGGCGGGGATCAGCACCATCTGCCCCTTTTGTTCGACAAAGCGGCCGATCGCGACAAGGTTCAGACCGGCTTCAGGCGCCGGTGTCACAGTCTCGAAGCGCGATTTCTCGATGCCGCAATGCACCACCTTGATGCGGTCCCAATCGGAATGATCGACAAGGCGGCAAAGCTGGCTGCGGCCAAACTGGCTGATGGCGACGCAAAACCGCGCCCGCGTGATCTTGGTGGCCAGCGACAGCGCGGCGGGGGCGTCGAATTCCTCGGGGCCGTGGACGGTAAAGCTGTAGCCAGGACCGCCAAGCGCGGCGGCCAGCATGGCGACGGTGGTGGCGTTGGTGCCGAAATGGGCGTGGCAATGGCTGATGCCTGCGCGCGCACAGCGGCGCGCCACCTCGGCAGCCTCGGCCAGATAGATCAGGTGGCGCAGACGGCCCTTGTCCGACGCGGCCCCCAGACGCAGCGCAAGGATCAGCGCGCGCCAGAACCGGGCGGGCCGGGTGATTGCCGCGCGCAACAGCGCCAGCATCAGGTGCAGGCCGCCGGCCTCAAGGATATGGGAGGTGCGCGCCGCCTCATCGCGGTCCATCGCATCGACCAGCACCACATCGGCGCGCCGCATCGCCATCCGGGTGATGGTGAACCCCTGGCGTTCCAGCGCGCGGATCTCGCGGCGGATAAAGCTGTGCGAGGGCTGCGGATAGGTGTTGAGAACATAGGCGATGTGCAACGGTGGCCTCTTGGCTGGCGGGGTCGCGCCAGACTAGGGCGTTTCGCGGGCAAGTTGAAACACAAGTTTCCCCCGGATCCCATTGCCGCGCGAGGGTGGCATTCGGGCACTGATCGCGCGGCATTTGCGCCGCTGCGATTGACCGGCAGGGGCATCCCCAATAGCGTCATCCGGATTGAACCCACAGCCGGACCCCCATGAAACGCCTTGTTCCTGCCTTTCGCGGCAACGCCCTGACCGCGCGGATATTGCGCAGCACGTCATGGGTGCTGATCGGCTATGGCGGCGCACAGGCGATCCGGCTGGCGTCGAACCTGATCCTGACCCGCCTTCTGTTTCCCGAGGCGTTCGGGCTGATGACGCTGGTGACGGTGGTCACGGTCGGGTTGATGATGTTCTCGGATGTCGGCATCGGGCCCAGCATATCCCAGAGCGCGCGCGGCGATGACCCGGATTTCCTGAACACCGCCTGGACAATCCAGGTGATGCGCGGCGCGGCGCTGTGGGGCGTGACGCTGGTGCTGGCGCTGCCGGTGGCGCAGTTTTATGAGCAGCCGGATCTGGCGATCTATCTGCCGGTGGCGGGGCTTGCCCTGGTGATCACCGGGTTTCTGCCGACGCGGATCGAAACCGCGCACCGGCATCTGGTCTTTGGGCGTCTGACGCTGCTGGACCTTGCCAGCCAGGTGATCGGCGTCGCGGGCATGGTGGTGCTGGCGTTGATCCTCAAATCGGTGCTGGCGCTGGTGCTGGGCGCATTGATCAGCGCCACGGCGCGCCTGATCCTGACCCATGCGTATCTGCCGGGCACGCGCAACCATTTCCGGATCGAGCGCGCGGCGCTGCGCGAACAGGTGCATTTCGGCAAATGGATCTTTCTCAGCACCGCCTTTGCCTTCGTCTCGCAGCAGGGCGACAAGGCGATCCTGGGCAAGCTGCTGAGCCTGCAAACGCTGGGCATCTACAATATCGGCTTTTTCCTGGCCAGTTTCCCGATCTCGCTGGGCGCATCGGTGTCGCAGCAATTGCTGATCCCGATCTATCGTGACCGCCCGCCCGCCGCCGATCCGGCCTATCGGCGCAAGTTGCAGAAGATGCGCTTTGCGATGACGGGGGGGGTGTTTGCAATGCTGGCGCTGATGGCGTTTGCCGGGCCTGCGCTGATCCGTCTGCTTTACGATGCGCGCTATCAGGATGCGGGGGCGATGGTGGTGATCATCGCGGTGGCGTTCTTTCCGCTGGCGATCGGGCTGACCTATGACCGTGCGGCGCTGGCGGCGGGGGATTCACGCGGGGCGTTCGTGTTTTCGGGCATCAGATCGGTGATGCAGATGGGGATGCTGTGGCTGGGCTTTGCGCAATTCGGGCTGGTGGGGGGGCTGGCGTCGGTCGGGATCGCCTCGGCGCTGGTGCATGGGGTGCTGATCCGGCTGGCACGGCGCCATCACGCGTGGGACCCGCTGCATGATGCGGTGTTCGGCGCGCTGGCCCTGTTGCTGACGGCAATGGCGGTCTGGGCCCATCATGATGCCATCGCCGCATTGATGCCGTCTGGCTAAAGCCGCTTGGGTGCCGGGGGCGGTTTGCGTTTTCTGCGGCGCTGGTCGATCTCGGGGATGGTGATCACCGGACGCAGCCCGAGTTCGCGTTCCATCTGCGCGCCGGTGCGGATCACCGGATGGCGCAGATCCAGCAGGAATGCGATGCCCAGCCCGATCAGCGCGCTGGCAAACGCGCCCAGCAGGACGATCTGCTTGCGCGCGCGGGTAGAGGGATAATCGGGCAGCGGCGCGGGCTCCAGCACGGTCAGGCGTTCGGACTGGCGCTGTGTTTCCAACTGCAGGCTGACATTGGCGGCCTTGCGCCTTGCGGTGATGCTTTGGAGTTGCTCGCGCAGATCCTCGATCTTGCCGGTCAGTTGGGCCAGTTTGATCTGCGCCTCGGGCGTGCCTTGCAGGGATTGGGTCAACTCGGCCATGTTTTCGGACAGCAGCGCGCGTTGCGCGACCAGGCTGCTCAGGGTTTGCTGATCCTGTTCGCGCTGGCGCTGTTCCACCCGCGTATCGGCATACTGTGCGATGTTGCTTTGCAGGGTGATCATCTGGCGGTCGATGGCCAGGATCGCCTCCCTGAGGGTCTCGATCTCGCGGCGGGCGGATTCGATGCTGCCGGGCAGGGCGACGTTATGGCTGGAGCGATAGGCGGTGACTTCGTCCTCCAGCAGGCTCATTTCCTCCTGCAGGCTCTGTTCCTGAAGCTCAAAGAAGGCCAGCGTTTCCTGCGCCTGTTTCAGCCGTGAACTGATGCTGAGATCAATCGTGCGCTTGGCGAATTCATGCGCCAGTTGCTGCGCGCCCTGCGCCGTGGGCCAGTCGGCCGTGATCCGCAGCAACGCCACCGCGCCATCGTCGCTATAGCCTTCGCGCGCGGCGGCCACGCCGCTGATGGTGACCGATTCGCGGATGACGCCCACCTTGTCACTGTCCTTCATCGCGGGTTGATCCGCGAACAGATCCAGCTGGTCGATCAGCTCGAGCACCGCGCTGCGGGCCATCAGCCGCTGTTCGATCAGTTGCAGACGCCGCGCCGAGGACCCCGCCACCGTCGAGGGGGCAAGATCATCGGCGATGGTGGCGGTTTGCACCTGCAGGACTTCGGACGAGGTATAAAGATGCTGATGTGACAGGGCGTAAACCGCGCTCAGCACCGTGCCCAGAACGGCAACGCCGACGATCACCACGATGCGGCGGCGCACCATGTCGATCAGGTCTGCAATCGAATAGATCGATCCCATCTATTTCGGTCCTGCCTTGTTCATTGCGGCCCCGCCGCCCGCTTGCCGCGCTGCATGGGGCGGTGATGGCAGGCTATATAGGCGAAACTATGACAAATGCGCTTGAAAAATGCGCGAAAAGGGTGCGGATCGTGGTTTCGGGCGCCGCACTGACATGATCAGGCCGCCATCTCGGTGTCGGGCACGCGGCGCGCGCGGTTCAGGATGACACCCAGAAGATTGGTCTTGCCACGCAGGCGACGCTCGCAATCCTCGATCTGCCTGCCCAATGTCTGCCCGGCATCGGCAACCAGAAGCACGCCATCGACCTGCGGCAGAAAGGCCGACAGATCGTCATGTTCCAGCATGGCGGGAAGGTCATACAGCACGATATCGGGGTTGAGACTGTTGATCATGCCATCCAGAATCCGCGCGGCGCGCCGGCTGTGCAGCAATTCGGACGCATTTTCGGCGCGCGCCGTGTTCAGCCCGACGGCCAGCGTGTCCGACAGACGCAGCAGGTGATCCGCGACCGGCACGTCGCCGGACAGCATCCGGTGGATCTCGGCGCTGCCTTGCAGGCCCAGTTTCGCGGCCACACCCGGTGTGCGCTGGTTGAGGTCCATCAGGATCGTGCGGGTGTCGGGGATGCGCGAAATGCTGAGCGCGAGATTGACCGCCGTGGACGTGGCCCCACAGCCCGATGACGGGCCGGTGATGGCGATCCGGTCCCAGCCCTCGGCCTGCAAGGTGCGCAGCAACTGGGTGCGCAGGTCGTCGATCACCCGGATCACCCGCGGATCGCCCGCGATGTCCAGGTGATGCGCGGCCTCGGTGTCATGGCCCTTGTCAAAGGCGATCTGACGCAGCCCGCCCCAGGACAGCGCCGGCGCGCGCGCCGCCACATCAAGCGGAGCATTGGCAGGCGCCACAGACGGCAGATCGGCGGGCTCATCGCCGGGCAAATCTGCAGTTGCATCGGGTGTGGCGCTTGGCTGCGCGATGTCGTCGGGCGCTCTGGGGTCCTCGAAATCGGTCATGTCGGCCTGTTCTGTTGGGTCGGTTTCGGTCGCGGGCCCGGCATCGGGGGCATCGCCCTGTTCGGCATGGGCAAGGTCATCCGCATCGTCCATCCCCGCATCGCGGCGCAGCTGCGCGACAAAGGCGGCGCGCGCCTCGGCCTTTTGGGCACGAATGCGCGCGGCGGCGGCGGCGCGGGCGGGGCCGCTTGTCCGTTCGCTGTGGCGGGTGAAGTCATCGGTCGGAGGGTGCAACATCTTGCTACCTTGTTCTTGTGATGGTCTGCCGGGCCGGGCAGGGCGATGAATGGATCGGGGCGCGCGCGTTCATGGTCACCTCAATACCCGGTTCGGCGCAGAACGACACCCACGGTGCGCAGCAGGATCACGATATCCTGAAGAAACGACAGGCTGGCGTCATAGGCCGCATCCATCCCGGCGCGGCTGGCAAAGGCGCTTTCGTTGCGCTGCGACACCTGCCACGATCCGGTGATGCCGGGGCGCAGGGCGAAATAATGGTTCGGATCTCCATAAAGCGGCAGTTGATCGGGCATCATCGGGCGCGGGCCGACGATGCTCATCTCGCCGCGCAGCACGTTCCACAATTGCGGCAACTCATCCATTGAGGTCTTGCGCAGGAACGATCCGACCGGCGTGATGCGCGGGTCTTTCTTCAGCTTCTGGGTGGTTTCCCATTCCTTGCGCATGTCCGGATCGGCGGCCAGATAGGCCTCAAGCAGGGCATCGGCATTGCGCACCATCGTGCGCAGTTTCAGGATCGAAAAGGCGGTGCCATGCGCGCCCAGCCTTGCCTGGGTGTAAAACGGCCGCCCGCCCTCGACCCAGAGCAGCGCGGCGCCGATGGCAATCAGCAACAGCGCCACCGGCGCCGTCAGCAGCACAAAGGCGATGTCAAAGGCGCGTTTGCCGACGCGCCGATACACGCCGGGCCCGGTATCCGGCCTTGCGGGGTGGGCGCGAGAGGGGGGCGCCATCTGTGCGCCGCCGGGCATGGTAACGCTGGGCGCGGATGGAGCGCCGGGGGGATCCTGCGTCACGGCGGGATGCAGATGACCCCGCCCATAGGGAACCGACAGCGGCCCGAGCGGACCCTGATAGGGCAGTTGAAAGTTTGTATCCGACATGACCCACCTGCGTGACAACGAGGAATAAGGCGGCGACACCCAACCGTTTCGGCGTCAAACACACTCTATCCGTGCCGGCCACGCAGGGCGCGGTCGGAGGAAATGGCAGCCAGACGCTGACGCACTGAGCAGAGCCGCGAACAGCGATGTGACGGCACATGGCCATGATTGCGCCCCAAGTCCGTCACGATACAATCTAACATTTGCCGCGATTTATTTAAAGATTTCTAAGGAAAAAGATTGTTTCTCAGAATGATAGCGCCGCCGCCTCATTTCGCGGGGCAATACAACCCCTGCATGTGCTGGCCGTCGGTTTTTGGCGACGGTGGCTGAAATCCGCCGATAATGTTCACGATTGGAGAACAACCGGTTAAGGTTGATATTCAACCCTGAGGAGACGTGCCATTTCCGTGACGTTGGGTCATCCCTGGGCCAATTGTGGCGATGCGGGGGCTGTGGGCAAACGAATCGGCCCGCCCGAGCGGGATGACGCCACAATCGGGCGCGTTCAGACGCTGAGATAGGTGCCGATCTTTTCGCGATGGGCGCGCAGTTCGGCGGCGTCCACAACCTCACCGACGCGGCCATTTTCGATGAAGGCGACGCGGTTTGCGATCGACAGCACCGCATCGACCCGCTGTTCGACCAGCACCACGCAGACCCCGTCGTCGCGCATCCGCGCGATGACCTGCCGGATTTGCGCGATCATCGAGGGTTGCAGGCCCTCGGTCGGCTCATCCATCAGCAGCACGCGCGGGCGCAGGCACAGCGCGCGCGCAGTGGCCAGCATCTGCTGCTCGCCCCCCGAGAGGGTATTGGCCTGCTGTTTCAGCCGCGATTGCAGCGGCGCGAACAGCTCCAGCACCCAATCGCGCGTCGCCTTGCCCTCGTTGCAGGCCATCAGGCCGATCTGGATATTCTCGGCCACGCTGAGTTCACCGAACAGGCGCCGGCCCTGCGGCACATATCCGATGCGCCGCGTCGGCACGACATGGGCGGGCAGGGCGCTGATGTCCTCACCGTCCAGCCGGATCGCGCCCGATTGCAGCGCCACCAGCCCCATCACGGATTTGAGAATGGTGGTCTTGCCTGCGCCGTTGCGGCCCAGCAGGCACAGGATTTCGCCCGGCCGCGCGCGCAGGCTGACGCCGAACAGCACCTTGACCCGGCCATAGCCGGCATGGATGTCGTCGATCTCAAGCATCGTCCGGCGTTCCCAGATAGGCGGCCTGCACGGCGGCGTTGGCATGGATCGCCTCGGGCGGGCCGCTGGCCAGAACCTCGCCGGCGTTCAGCACGGTGATATGATCGGCAGTGGCCTTGACCACGTCCATGTTGTGTTCGATCAGAAGGATCGTCGCCTGCCCGGACAGTTCATTGATCAGATCGATGAACCCGGCAATCTCGGCCTCGGACAGCCCCTGTGTCGGCTCATCGAGGATGAACAGGCGCGGTTCCTGCGCAAGGCCCATCGCCACCTCAAGCAGGCGTTGATGGCCATAGCTGAGATCCCCGGCGATCTGTCCGGCGCGGGTGCCG
Source organism: uncultured Roseovarius sp. (assembly GCA_934501475.1). GTDB lineage: Bacteria > Pseudomonadota > Alphaproteobacteria > Rhodobacterales > Rhodobacteraceae > Roseovarius. The sequence goes on from CAKSUL010000028.1 coordinate 23,582, forward strand.
AGGTCGAGGCGTTCCAGCACCTCGGCCACCTTGGCGCGCACGCCGCGCGGCGTGGCATGGGGCAGCGCGCGCGCAGCCAGCGCGACGTTTTCATGCACGCTCAGCCCGTCGAACACCGAGGTGATCTGGAACGTATAGGCGATGCCAAGCGCGATGCGGCGATGCGCGGGCAGCGCGCTGATGTCGCGCCCCTCGAAGGTGACGATGCCGCGCGTCGCCGGAATGCGCCCGCAGACCATGCCGACAAAGGTGCTTTTGCCTGCGCCATTGGGACCGATCAGCGCGGTGGTCTGGCCGCGCGGCAGGTCGAAATCGATCTCCCAGTTGGCGTGCAGGCCGGCATAGGTCTTGGTCAGGCCGCGCGTGCTCAGGATCGGGTCGGGCGCGCTGGCAGGGGCACGGGCGAGGGCGGAGTTGCGGGCGGGGATCAGGGCAGCCATGGCAACACCCGCTTGCGCAATGTCCCGATCAGACCCTGGGGCGCGAACAGCGTCAGCACCACCAGAACCACCCCCGGATTCAGCATGGACGCCGTGGTGATCCCGCTGGAGAGGTCGATCAGGTAGAACATGAACGCGACCCCGATCAGCGGCCC
>CAKSUL010000029.1 GCA_934501475.1 uncultured Roseovarius sp.
ACCGCGCCGGCGGCGTCATTGGGCAACGCATCGACCCCGACAAACCCTGTCCCCTCGCAGTCCAGCCACTTTGCGCGCTCGGCCGGATCGGCAATGGCGGGGCGCGCCGCGATCCGGGCGGCGGCGGCCCAATCCGCCACCGTGCGTTCGTGCGCAAAGCGGCAAAATCCGTCGCGCAGGAAATCGGCCCTCATCGCGTCATCCCCCCCACGCCTTGCGCAGCATGTTCAGCGCCACCAGCGTCAGGAACACCGCGAACACCCGCTTGAGCGGCCTGGGGTCCATCGCATGGGCCAGTTTCGCCCCGATCGGCGCGGTGATCAGCGTCATCGCCACCACCAGCGCAAAGGCCACCAGATTGACCGCGCCGATGGTCAGCGGCGGGCGGTTTTCGGCGGCGACATCCAGCATGAGAAAGCCGATCACCGACGGCAGCGCGATGGTCACGCCAAACCCTGCCGCCGTGGCCACCGCGCGGTGGATCGCCACGCCGTAAAGGCTCATCAGCGGGACACCGAAACTGCCGCCGCCGATGCCCATCAGCACCGACAGAAAGCCGACAGCCGGCGACAGCGCGGCGCGTACCGCCCCCTTGGGCATCTCTGCGCCCAGCCGCCAATGCATCCGCCCCAACCCCATATAAAGCCCCACGATCAGCGCCAGGATGCCGAACACCCCCGGCAACGTGGATGAGCGCAGGCTGGCGGCCACAGCCACGCCCAGAATCGCCCCGATCACGATCCCCGGTGCCCATGTGCGCAGAATCGCCCAGTCCACCGCGCCCTTCCTGTTGTGGCTGAGCACCGAGCGCACGGATGTCACGATGATCGTCGCCAGCGAGGTTGCCAGGCAGATCTGCATCAATTGCGGCCCGTCATAGCCAAGCGTCTGGAACGCATAGAAGAACGCCGGCACCAGAATGATACCGCCGCCCACCCCCAACAGGCCCGCCATCACCCCCGCAAAGGCGCCGATGACCAGCAACAGGGCGGCCATGCTCAGCAACAGGGTCGGATCGGGCATCGCTTGTGTCCTTGGCAAGGGGGCGCGCAGGTCGGGCGCGGCAGTGATGCGCACAGTGCAGGAAGCGGCGCGCGATTCAACCTCTGGCGGCGCAACGGGGCGCAATTTGTTGCAATGAGGCGCCGAACGGGTCACGGTTGATCGGGGTTAATGCCGCGCCGGCGCGGGTGGCTATGGTGCGCCGGGCGCGCGCATGTCAGACCGACAGACCGGGCCGACCGGGCAGACCGGGCCGGCAGACCGGGCGCGCCGGGATGGACAGCCCGCCGATCCCCGTGACAGGGGTTTGGTACGTTGAACACTATCATCATCAGCCTTGGGGGCGCGTCGTGAATCGAAAAACTCAGATCAATGCCTGGTATATCTTCGTCGCCGTCATGGGCGTGTTCCTGCTGCGCGACCTCTGGGTGCAGAGCCAGACCATCGAGGCCATCCCCTACAGCCAGTTCGAATCCTATCTCGACAGCGGCGTCATCGACGAGGCGACGATCGGCAGCAACACGATCCGCGGCACCTTTACCGAGCCACAGGACGGCAAGACCGGCTTCGTCACCACGCCGGTGTCGCCCGAACTGGCGCAGCAGCTGAGGGATGCGGGCATCACCTATACCGGCGCGGTCGAGAACACCTGGCTCAGCACGCTGCTGTCCTGGGTGTTGCCGATGTTGCTGTTCGTCGGCATCTGGGTGTTTGTGATCCGGCGCATGGCCGATCGTCAGGGCATGGGCGGGTTCATGTCCGTCGGCAAGAGCAAGGCCAAGGTCTATGTCGAAAGCGACACCAAGGTGACCTTCGATGACGTGGCCGGCGTCGATGAGGCCAAGGCCGAATTGCAGGAGGTCATAGATTTCCTGAAAAACCCCAAGGAATACGGCAGCCTGGGCGCGCGGATGCCCAAGGGCATCCTGCTGGTCGGCCCGCCCGGCACCGGCAAGACGCTGCTGGCGCGCGCGGTCGCCGGTCAGGCCGGGGTGCCGTTCTATTCGATCTCCGGCTCGGAATTTGTCGAGATGTTCGTCGGCGTCGGCGCGGCGCGTGTGCGGGATCTGTTCGAACAGGCCCGCAAATCCGCCCCCGCGATCATCTTCATCGATGAGTTGGACGCCCTCGGGCGCGCCCGCAACGCCGGCACCATTCAGGGCGGCAATGACGAGCGCGAACAGACCCTCAATCAGCTGCTGTCGGAACTCGACGGGTTTGATCCCAGCGAGGGCGTGGTGTTGCTGGCCGCGACCAACCGCCCCGAGATCCTGGACCCGGCGCTGCTGCGCGCGGGCCGCTTTGACCGTCAGGTGCTGGTGGACCGGCCCGACCGCCCCGGCCGGGTGCAGATCCTGAACGTCCATATCCGCAAGATCACCCTGGCCGAGGATGTCGATCTCAAACAGGTCGCGGCCATCACCACCGGGTTTACCGGGGCCGACCTTGCCAATCTGGTCAATGAGGCGGCGCTGCTTGCGACGCGGCGGCGCGCCAAGGCGGTGGGCATGGCGGATTTCACCAACGCAATCGAGCGCATCGTCGCCGGGCTGGAGAAACGCAACCGCCTGATCAACCCGCGCGAGCGCGAGATCGTGGCCTTTCACGAGATGGGCCACGCCCTTGTCAGCATGGCCCTGCCCGGCGTCGATACCGTCCACAAGGTGTCGATCATCCCGCGCGGTGTCGGCGCGCTTGGCTATACGATCCAGCGCCCGACCGAGGACCGGTTCCTGATGACCGAGGCCGAACTGCGCGACAAGATCGCCGTGCTGATGGGCGGGCGCGCCGCCGAAACCCTCGTGTTCGATCACCTCTCGACCGGGGCGGCGGATGACCTGGCGCGCGCGACCGACATCGCGCGCTCGATGGTGGCGCGTTACGGGATGGACGGCACTCTGGGCAATGTCAGCTATGACAGCGACAGGCCCGGCTTTCTGGGCGACAAGACGCCCCGCTACATCGAGCGCAGCTATAGCGAGGCCACCGCCGAGGCGATGGATGACGCGGTGCGCGACATCCTGAACGAGGTGACGGCGGACGCGCTTGCGATCCTGACCGACAACCGCGATGTTCTCGAACGCGCGGCGCGTGAGCTGCTTGAGGCCGAAACCCTGGATGAGGCCGCGCTGCGCGCCTTGACCACCGGGCTGCGCGCCCGCCCGGACCGCGAGGCGCGCGCCGCCGCCCCGGCGTGATCGCGCGCTCCAAGCCGGCACCCTGAACCCGGCGCGGATTGACAGGGATCAATGCGCCCGGGGACCGGCTGCGCGCATATGGCGGCGGGGATCTGGCCGAACTGACTTATGGAACATGCCGCATGAAATATCTTCGCCCATTTGTTGCCGGGATCGCGGTTCTGGCCGCCATCGCCGCGATCGGCTGGTATGTCTGGGATCAGAGCCGCACCGGCCTGCCAGACGGCTTTGCCACCGGGAATGGTCGCCTTGAGGCCGACCAGATCGACATCGCCACCAGGATGCCCGGCCGGGTTGCCGAAATCCGCGTCAGTGAGGGCGAATTGGTGCAGCAGGGCGATATTCTGGCGGTGATGGACACACGCGAGCTTGAATCCCAACGCGCCCGCGCGCGCGCCGACGCCGCGCGCGCCGCCAGTCAGGTCGAAGAGATCCGCGCCCTGATCGAACAGCGCCGCGCCGAACGCACACTGGCCGAAGAGGAATACCAGCGCGCCCGCGAACTGGCCGAACGCGGCGTGACTTCCCAGGCGGTCGCCGATCAGCAGAAAACCCGGCTGGCCACCGCCGAGGCGACGCTGAACGCGGCCCTTGCCCAGATCAACACCGCCGAACGCGGCGTCGATGCCGCCGAGGCGCTGGTTGCGCAATATGACACCCAGATCAATGATGCCACGCTGAGCGCCCCGGTTCTGGGGCGCGTCCTGTACCGGCTGGCGCAGCCCGGCGAGGTTCTGGGCGGCGGCGGCAAGGTGATCACGCTGCTGGACCTCAGCCAGGTCTATATGGAGATGTTCCTGCCCGCCGATCAGGCCATGCGCACCGGGCTGGGCGCCGAGGCGCGCATCAGGCTGGACAGCATCCCCTTCGCGATCCCCGCCTATGTCAGCTTTGTCTCGCCCGAGGCGCAATTCACCCCCAAACAGGTCGAAACCGCCGATGAGCGCGAAAAGCTGATGTTCCGCGTCAAGGTGCGCCTGCCTAAAGAACTGGTCGAGGCCTATATCGAACAGGTCAAGACCGGCTTGCGCGGTGTGGCCTATATCCGCCTTGCCGGGGCCGAGGATCTGCCATGGCCGGTCGAATATGTCGGCCAGCCGATCCCCGCCGACGCGCTGCCGGGCAACTGAGCCATGCCCGACAGCGCCGTCGCCCGCATCCGCAACGTCACCCACCGTTACGGCACTGTCACGGCGCTGGAGGATGTCACGCTGGAGTTGCCCGCGGGGCAGATGCTGGGCCTGATCGGGCCGGACGGCGTGGGCAAATCCACCCTGCTGGGCCTGCTGTCGGGGGTGCGCAGGATGCAGGCGGGCACGATCAGCGTGCTGGAGGGCGACATGGGCAAGCGCGCCCATCGCGAGGCGGTTTTCGCGCGCATCGCCTATATGCCGCAGGGGCTGGGCAAGAACCTCTATCAGGAGCTCAGCGTCTTCGAGAATCTGGATTTCTTTGGCCGCCTGTTCGGCCATGACACCGCCGAGCGGCGCCGCCGAATCGACCGCCTGTCACAGGCCACCGGGCTGCACCCGTTCCTGGATCGCCCCGCTGGCAAGCTGTCGGGCGGCATGAAGCAAAAGCTGGGCCTGTGCTGCGCGCTGATCCATGACCCGGATTTCCTGATCCTGGACGAGCCGACCACCGGGGTCGACCCGTTGTCGCGCGCGCAGTTCTGGGACCTGATCGACAATATCCGCGCTGATCGCCCGGGCATGAGCGTCCTCGTCTCGACCGCCTATATGGAAGAGGCCGAGCGCTTTAACTGGCTGGTGGCGATGGATGCCGGGCGCGTCCTGGCCACCGGACACCCCGAGGATATCCGCCGCCAGACCGGCAAGGACACGCTGGAAGGGGCGTTCGTGTCGCTGTTGCCCGCGGCCAAGCAACGCAAGAGCGCGCCTGTCGAAATGACCCCGCTTGACGATAGCGGCGCGGGTAAGCCGGTGATTGTCGCCCGGGGCCTGACCAAGCGGTTTGGCGATTTCACCGCCGTGCAGGATGTCAGCTTCGAGATACGGCGCGGTGAGATCTTCGGCTTTCTCGGCTCGAACGGCTGCGGCAAGACGACGACGATGAAAATGCTGACCGGCCTCCTGCCCGCCAGCGAGGGCGAGGCGTGGCTGTTCGGCGAAAAGGCGGATGCGAACAACATCGAAACGCGGCGGCGTGTCGGGTTCATGTCGCAGTTCTTTTCGCTTTATGGCGAACTTACCGTGCGTCAGAACCTGGCCCTGCACGCGCGCCTGTTTCACATGCCGGTGCAGGACATCGCGCCGCGCATCGACGAATTGCTGGATGATTTCGATCTGGGCGCCTACGGCGATGCCTTTGCCGGGGATCTGCCCCTGGGCCTGCGCCAGCGCCTGTCGCTGGCCTGCGCGATCATCCACCGCCCCGACATGCTGATCCTGGATGAACCCACATCGGGCGTCGATCCGGTGGCGCGCGATGAGTTCTGGGATATCCTGGCGCGGCTGTCGCGTGACGACAAGGTGACGATCTTCATCTCGACCCATTTCATGAATGAGGGCATGCGCTGTGACCGCATCAGCCTGATGCATGCGGGCAAGGTTCTGGTCTACGACACGCCCGACAACCTGGCGCATGAGCGGGGATCGGCGTCGCTGAACGAGACGTTCATCCGCTATATCACCGAGGCGATGGACATCCCCGACAGCGCCCCAGAAAAACTGACCGGCATCGCCGCACCGGCCCCGACGCGGCGCAAACGCAATGCCGGGCTGACCCGGCTGCTGGCGGTCAGCCGACGCGAGACGCTGGAGGTGATGCGCGATCCGATCCGGCTGGCCTTTGCCTTTCTGGGCAGCATGGTCCTGATGCTGCTGTTCGCCTATGGCATTTCGACCGATGTCACCGGACTGAAATTCGCCGCTTTCGATCAGGACCGCACCCCCGAAAGCCGCGCCTATCTGGCCAATTTTTCCGGCTCGACCTATTTCGATGAACTGCCCGAAGTCACCGACGCCGATGAGTTGCAGCGCCGCATGGTCACGGGCGACATCATGCTGGCGATCGAGATCCCGGCCGGGTTCGGGCGCGCCGTCACCACCGGCGCGCAGACCAGCGTGGCGGCATGGATCGATGGCGCGCTGCCCAGCCGCGCCTCGACCATCGAGGGCTATGTGCAGGGCGCGCATGGCGCCTTTCTGGCGACCCGCGCCACGGCGGCGGGCATGGCCGGCATGGCCCGCCCCATCGTCAATATCGAGCCGCGCTATCGCTATAACCCCAGCTTTGAATCGCTGCCCGCCATGGCGCCATCGGTGCCCGCGATCCTGCTGATGCTGTTCCCCGCAATCCTGATGGCGGTCAGCGTCAGCCGCGAGCGCGAGATCGGCACCATCACCAATTTCTACGTCACCCCCACCAGCCGGGTCGAATTCCTGCTGGGCAAGCAACTGCCCTATATCGGCATCGGTTTCGTGAACTGGCTGATCCTGACCGGCATGGCGGTGGTCCTGTTTGGCGTGCCCCTCAAGGGATCGCTCGGCGCGCTGTCGCTGGGGGCGCTGGCATATGTGGCGGCCTCGACCGGGTTCGGCCTGATCGTCGCGGTCTTCGTGCGCAGCCAGGTGGCGGCGGTGTTCGCGACGATGGTGCTGGCGATGATGCCGACGGTGCAGTTTTCGGGCCTCACGCAGCCGGTCTCGACACTTGAGGGGGCGGGGCGGATCATGGGGCAGCTCTGGCCGACCAATTACTTCATGCAGATGAGCATCGGCGCCTTCAACAAGGGGCTGCATTTTGTCCAGCTTGCCCCCAATATCGTGCTGCTCTGCCTGTTTGCCCCGGCATTCCTGGCCGTCGCCGCGTTTTTCCTGAAAAAGCAGGAGAACTGAGCCATGCGCCGCGCCAGCAACATCTTCTGGTTGGTCATCAAGGAGTTCCGCACGCTATGGCGCGAAGCGGTCCTGTTGTTGCTGGTGATCTATTCCTTCGGGCCGGGCATGTATATCGAAAGTTCGGGCGCGGGCGACATGCTGCACAAGGCATCCGTGACCTTCGTGGACGAAGACCGCTCGGCGCTCAGCCGCGCGCTTCAGAACGCGCTTCTGATGCCGCGCTATCTGCCCCCGCTCGAGGCCGATGCCAGCCAGATCGACAAGATGATGGACTGGGGCGAGACGATCTTCGTGGTGGTGATCCCCGCCGGGTTCGAGGCTGATGTGCGCGCCGGGCGCACGCCGTCGTTGCAACTCAACATCGACGCCACCAAGACCGTGGCCGCCGCCGTCGGCACCGGATACCTGACCGCCACCTTCAACGAGGAAATCAACCGGTTCGCGGCACGGCAGAACATCGTTCAGACGCCGCCTGTCGATCTGGTGCTGCGCCGCTCGTTCAATCCGGCCGGCAACGAGGTGTGGCTGCGCGCGATTTCCGGGCTGCTGAACCAGTTGTCGATGCTGACCATCGTGCTGACCGGCGCGGCGCTGATCCGCGAGCGCGAACATGGCACGATGGAACATCTGCTGTTGATGCCCCTCACCGCGGTAGAGATCGCGCTGGCCAAGATCATCGCCAACAGCCTGCTGATCTTTGTCGCCTTCGTCTTTTCGCTGTTCATCGTGGTGCAGGGCGCGCTGAAGGTGCCGTTTGCCGGCTCCGAAGGGCTGCTGCTGGCGGGCACGGCGATCTATCTGTTTGCCGCCGCCTCGATCGGGGTTCTGCTGGGGATCCTGGCACGCACCATGGCGCAATTCGCGCTGTTGCTGATGCTGGTGATCATGCCGATCATGATCCTGTCGGGCGGCATGACCCCGGTCGAGAGCCAGCCGCTCTGGCTGCAACCGATCACATGGCTGCTGCCGTCACGTCACTTCATGGAATTCGCCACGGCGATCACCTATCGCGGTGCCGATCTGTCGATCGTGTGGCCCGAATTCCTGTGGATCTTCCTGTTGGGCGCGGCGGTGCTGGTGCTCAGCCTGATCCTGTTCCGCCATTCGGTCGCGCGGGACTGAGGGAAGGGAACGGGATGCGACCACAGAGCCATACCACTCACACGCGCAAGCCGCCGCGGGCAAGCCGATCATCCACCACATCGCAGGGCCGGGGGGCGCGGCACCCTTTTCTGCAAGCACAGGGATAAACCAATGCGCTTTCTTGCTGTCATCACACGCCATCTGACCATCGCCATTCCGGTCACGATGCTGCTTGGCCTGATCTTCGGGCTGAGCGCACCGGTGGGCTGGCTGAAATCACTGATCGTGCCGCTGACCTTGCTGATGGTCTATCCGATGATGGTCAATCTCAACATGCGCCAGTTGTTCGAGGGCGGCGATACAAGCGCCCAGCTGCTGGCGCAGGCGATCAATTTCACCGTGATTCCGCTGGCGGCCTACGTCCTGGGGCGGGTGTGGTTTCCCGATCAGCCGTTCTTTGCGCTTGGGCTGTTGCTGGCCGCGTTGTTGCCGACCAGCGGCATGACCATCGCCTGGACCGGATTCGCCGGTGGCAATGTGACGGCGGCGATCAAGATGACGGTGGCCGGGCTGATCCTGGGATCGCTGGCGACGCCGTTTTATGTGCAATGGCTGATGGGGGCCACGATCCCGATCGATCTGGCCGCCGTCTTTGCGCAGATCGTGCTGGTGGTCTTTGTGCCGATGCTGGCCGGGCAGGTCACCCGGCATCTGCTGGTGCGCCGCTTTGGCGCGCCGGGGTTCAAGCGTGACTGGGCGCCGCGCTTTGCGCCGCTGTCGACGCTGGGGGTTCTGGGGATCGTGTTCGTGGCCATCGCGCTCAAGGCCGGGGATCTGGCGGCGCGGCCCCAGATCCTGATCACCTTGCTGGTGCCGCTGCTGGTTCTCTACGGGTTCAACTATGCGTTCAGCACGGTGGTGGCCAGATTGCTGCTGCCGCGCGATGACGCGATCGCGCTGGTCTATGGCACGGTGATGCGCAACCTGTCGATCGCGCTAGCGGTGGCGATGAACGCCTTTGGCGAGGCCAGCGCGGACGCCGCGCTGCTGATCGCGCTGGCCTATGTGATCCAGGTCCAGTCCGCCGCGTGGTATGTCAGGCTGGGCAACCGGGTATTCGGCCCCCAGCCCGCTGGCTGAACCGGCGCCGCTCAGGCCCCTGCCGCCGCTGCTGCCCCTGCCTCTGCCGCCGCCGCGTGCATCGCGCGTTGGCCCAGCACCCCGAAGGCGCTGCGCGCCAGCACGCGTTCCTCATCGGTGGGCAGCATCAGCACCGGCAGGCGGCTTTGCCGGGTGGTGATCACGGGGCCGCCGGCCGCGTTGGCATCCGGGTCCAGTTCCGCGCCCAGCCACTCCAGTTCACGCACAAGGCGCGCGCGCAGCGCCGGGATATACTTGCCCATGCCCCCGGTCAGCACCACGGCATCGACCCCGCCCAGCGCGGCCGCCAGCGAGCCGAAATTGCGCCGGCACTGATAGACAAAGAAATCCACCGCCTCGGCGGCCTCGGGGCGATCACTGGCCAGCAGGTCGTTCATTTCGCCGCTGATCCCCGACACGCCCAGCAGGCCCGACTCCTCATAGAGCATTTCGCGCACCGCAGCCGGGCTGTGACCGCGATCCATGATCAGATGCAGCACCACACCGGGGTCAATCGCGCCACAGCGTTGCCCCATCGGCAACCCGTCCAGCGCCGTCAGACCCATCGTCGTGGCGATGCTCCGGCCGTTTTCAATCGCGCACATGCTGACGCCGTTGCCCAGTTGCGCCACGATGATGCGCCCCGGCGCAAGCTCGGGATAGCTGCGTTGCAGCTTGTGGGCGATGTAATCATAGGACAGCCCGTGAAACCCGTAGCGCAGGATGCCATCGTCGGTCAGATCGCGCGGCAGGCCGAATATCTGCGCATGATGCGGCTGCGTGCGGTGGAACGCGGTATCGAAACAGGCGACATGCGCAATGCCGGGATAGCGTTCCTGCACGCGGCGGATCGGGCGCAGGTTATGCGGCTGATGGCTGGGCGCGAGGCATTCCAGCGCTTTCAGCCCGGCCAGCACCTCATCGGTGACCAGAACCGGGGCGATGTAGTCACGCCCGCCATGCACGACGCGATGCGAAAACGCGCCGATCCGCCCCAGATGCGAGAGCGCGTCGATCCGGTCCAGCATATGCGCCAGCGCCTGGGGGTGGGCGCGCGCAACGCTTTCGGGGGGCCCCAGATCGGTCTCGGACTGGGTGCCGGCCTGTGGATCACGCTCGGTCAGGATCATGGCGTGGGGCAGGCCACGAATGCCAAGGGTGCGGATCTCGAGCGGGCCAGCATCGGTGAGGCGGAAAATGCCGCAGCGCAGGCTGGACGAGCCGGCGTTGAAGGTCACGACCAGACTGTCAGACATCTGCGCGCCCTCCTGCCGGTTGGTATGTCGGGGTGATGCGCGTCACAAGGCGGGCATCGGCGGGAGCAGCGGCAAATGCCGGGTCTGGTCTGATCATGTGGGGGGTTTCCGGTCCTGTTTTCTGAGGTCTGCGGTTCTGATCGGGTCAACGTTGAAAGACATAGCTGCCCGGTGCATCATCCAAGGCGTCAGCGCGCGCGCCCGGCGGGCCCATGGGTGGCGGCGCCGTCTCACCGCTTGAGCGGTCACGCAGCCAGCCCACCAGTTCGGGCCACCACGATCCGTCCTGCAACGGGGTCTGTGCGCGCCAGTCCTCGGGCGCCATGTAATTGGCCGCGGCCGGGGTGTGCGCAATCTGAAAACTGCGCCCGGCGCGGCCCGGTTCACTGACGATGCCGGCATTGTGCCCGCCCGATGTCAGCACGAATGTGACGTCGGTATCCGTCAGCAGATGCAGCTTGTAGACCGATTGCCACGGCGCCACGTGATCGCCCGTGGTCGACACACAGAAGATCGGCACGGAAATATCGCTGATCGCGACCGGCTTGTCGCCCACCCGATATTTCCCTTGCGACAATTCGTTGTTCAGAAAGATATGGCGCAGATATTCGCTGTGCATCCGGTAGGGCATCCGCGTCGCATCGGCGTTCCATGCCATCAGATCGAACATCGGCTGACGCCGCCCCATCAGGTATTCATGCACATAGCGCGACCAGATCAGGTCGGTAGAGCGCAGCAACTGAAACGCGCCCGACATCTGTTTCGTGTCCAGATAGCCCTGATCCCACATCATGTGCTCAAGAAACGAAACCTCGCTTTCGCTGATGAACAGCTGCAATTCGCCCGGATCCTCGAAATCGGTCTGGGTGGCGAACATCGTCACGGTTTTGAGCCGCTCATCATGATCGCGCGCCATCTGCGCCGCCTTGGCCGCCAGCAGCGTGCCACCCAGGCAATAGCCCACGGCATGGACCTGCTGATCGGGGACGACGGTGCCCACCGCGTCCAGCGCCTCGCTCACGGCATCGAGATAGTCGTTCATGCCCAGATCGCGATCCTCGGCATCGGGGTTGCGCCAGGACACCATGAAGACGGTAAAGCCCTGATCGACCAGATAGCGCACCAGCGAATTATGCGGCGAGAGGTCGAGGATATAGTATTTCATGATCCAGGCGGGCACGATCAGGATCGGCTCGGAGGTGACGGTCTCGGTTTGCGGGGCGTATTGGATCAGTTCCAGCAGATGCGAGCGAAAGACCACCTTGCCCGGTGTCACCGCCACATCGCGCCCCGGCTGATAATCCTCGGCCCCGACGGGCGGTTTGCCTGCGGTCGTGCGTTCCCAATCCTCGATCAGGTTCTGCGTGCCGCGCACCAGATTGGCCCCGCCTTCGCGTATCGTCTGGGCGATCACCTCGGGGTTGGTCCAGATGCCATTGGAGGGCGACATCAGATCGAGGATCTGACGCGCGGCGAACGAAACCCTGCGCTCGTCGTCGCGCGACATGCCGTCGATGTCGTTGGTGGCACTATACCACCATTGCTGCAACAGCAGGAAGTTCTGATAGATCAGGTTATAGGGAAATTGCTGCCATTCCGGCGCATCGAACCTCTTGTCATGGCTCAGCGGCAGGATGCAGGGATCGACCTGCCCCTGCCCGAATTGCTGCCCCGACGCCATGGCAAAGCGGGTCGCCTTGCGCGCCGCCTTTTCGAACAGTTCCGCCTGTTTTCCCGGCGATCCGGCCAGATGCACCCACCAGTTGAACATGCTGGCGGACAACCCGAAAGGCGTCACCCCCATGGTGTAGCGCGCCAGGTTGGACTTGAAGACGCGGTCCATGCCCTGCGTGCTGAAATTGCCCGGCAACACCCGGTCACAGCGCAGACCCAGTTCCGGCGGAACGGGTGCCAGCGTGGGGTTGAACTGCGCGGGATTGAACTGCGCGGGATTGATCTGCGCGGGATTGATCTGCGCGGGGCCGGGCGTGGCGCTGGTGGCGGCGTCCACCTTGGGGGCCGCGTCCTTGACGGCGCGCGCGGGGCTGGCCGGTTTTGAACGGGACCGCTGCGCTGACGTTCTGGCGGCTCTGACCTGCGCCTGTCTGGTCTTTTTCGGCTTTGACATATCTGGATCCGTTCGTTTCAGGTTTGCTGTGCGCGCCGGCTCTGCGCCCCGTGCGCCGATATCGCCCATGACATGATACCCGCACGGATGGTTTTCAATGGCCGTGGCCCCGACCCGTGCCGGGTGATCCGCAGGATCGGATGCAGCCAACGCCGGTATCGCCTTGGGCGCGTTATGCAGTAGCCTCACGGCCATTTTCCTTTATTATCCATCATCGGAGGGAGGGTGCCAAGACCATGAATCTGCGGACAACCTGCAATACCCTGCTTGGCAGGCTCGGTCACAGGCTGGCAGGCAAGCTCCATGCGCAACACCGCCGATACAAGCCACGCGCGCATATTGACTTTGAGCGGCTTTGCCAGACGCTTCGCCCCGGCGATGTGCTGCTTGTCGAGGGCAATGAACGCATTTCCGGGGCAATCAAGTATCTGACGCAATCCACCTGGTCCCATGCCGCGCTTTTCATCGGCGATGCCCTTCCGGCACCCGACGCGGGATCGCAGCGCCCGCGCCTGATCGAAGTCAACATGCACGAAGGCTGCGTTGCGTCACCGCTGGAAAATTACAACGGCTTCAACCTGCGCATTTGCCGGGCAAGCGCCCTGAGCGACGCGGATCGCGCGGCACTGGTCGCGTTCATGATCGCCAAGCTTGGCCTGCGCTATGATCTGCGAAACATCTTTTATCTGCTGCGTTATTTCCTGCCGGTGCCGCCGGTGCCTGCAAGGTGGCGGCGCAGGATGCTGGCCCTGGGATCCGGTGATCCGACGCGGGCGATCTGTTCCTCGCTGATCGCGCAGGCATTCCAATCCATCAACTATCCGATCCTGCCGGAAGTGTCCGTCAGCGATGCAACCGACGACCAGGCGCAGCGCGAGATATTCCATATCCGAAACCATTCCCTGTTCGCACCCCGCGATTTCGATCTCTCCCCCTATTTCGAAGTGGTCAAACCCACCCTCGGAGAGGGTTTCGATTTCCACGGCCTGATCTGGGACAAACCGGATACCGAAACCGGCGGCCTTCAGCCCAAGCGGTGACCTGACCCATTTGGCCCCCTTTATACCCGGCGCGCCCTATCGGCCCTTTTGTGGCGGGCATAACCCACTTATACTGCGCAAAACCAAACAGGGCAGAGCGAGCCAGGCATGACCGCGCGGGCAACAAAGAACCAACCTTTCAACATCTTGATCGTCGGTCAGGGCGGGCGGCTGCAATTCGAGGCGATCGTGTTTTGCGCCTCGCTGCGCGCCAACAGCCCCGATTTCGCCGGTCGCCTGTTCGTCGCCGAACCCCAGCCGGGGCCGCTGTGGAAAAGCGATCCCCGGATGCGCGGGGAGGAAACCATCGACCTGCTCGAAAGTCTGGGCGCCGAGATCCTGCCATTTGAAAGCGTGCATTTCGGGCAGGCCTACCCCTATGGCAACAAGATCGAGGCGCTTGCCGCGCTGCCCCCGGGTGAGCCGTTCGTGTTCTTTGACACCGACACGCTGGTGACAGGCGATCTGACCCGCGTGCCCTTCGATTTCGAGCGCCCCTCGGCCTCGCTGCGCCGCGAAGGCACCTGGCCCAAACCCGAGCTGTATGGCCCCGGCTATACCCTCATCTGGAAGTCGCTTTATGACAAGTTCGGGCTTGAGTTCGCGTCATCCATGGATCTCAGCCAGCCGGATGAATACTGGCGGCGATACCTCTATTTCAACGCCGGGTTCTTTTATTACAAATGTCCGCAGATCTTTGGTCAGCGGTTTCTGGAGTATGCGCTCGCCATCCGCGACGCCCCCCCCGATGAGCTGATCTGCCAGGAGATGGACCCCTGGCTGGACCAGGTCGCCCTGCCCCTTGTGATCCACGCCCTGGGCGGCGGGCGCGACGCGCTGCCAGCGGGATATCTGGACGGCGATGTGACCTGTCATTACCGCCTGTTGCCGCTGCTTTACGCCCGCGAGAGCGACCGCGCCGTGCAGGTGATGGACGAGGTGACCAGCCCCAACCGGATCAAGCGCGTGCTCAAGGATTACGATCCGATCAAGCGGATGGTGTTTCAGGGGCGCGGCCACAAGGTGCGCGCGTTGTTTGACCAGAACAACCTGCCACGACGCGAACAGGCGATCCGCAACACGATCAAGCGCAATGGTTTCTGGATGCGCTGAGGCCCGCCGGGCCGCTTCTGTTGGGCGTTGTGGCAGGCTGCGCGATACCCTAAACCACTTTCAACCATCTAACGGAGGGATTCCCTATGGCATACGGCTTTGACACTTTGCAGATACATGCGGGCGCACGCCCCGACCCCACGACCGGCGCACGCCAGATTCCGATCTATCAGACCACCGCCTATGTATTTCGCGACGCCGAACATGCCGCCGCCCTCTTCAACCTTCAGGAGGTGGGCTATATCTATTCCCGCCTGACCAACCCGACCGTGGCCGCGTTGCAGGAACGCGTGGCGACCCTTGAGGGCGGCGCGGGGGCGGTGTGCTGCTCCTCGGGTCATGCGGCGCAGATCATGGCGCTGTTTCCGCTGATGCGGCCGGGCTGCAACGTCGTCGTCTCGACCCGGCTTTACGGCGGCTCGATCACCCAGTTCAGCCAGACCATCAAGCGGTTCGGCTGGGAGGCAAAATTTGTCGATATCGACGACATGGACGCGATTGCCGCCGCCATCGACGACAACACCCGCGCCGTGTTCTGCGAAACCATCGCCAATCCGGGCGGGCATATCGCCGACATCCGCGCCGTGGCCGATGTGGCCGACAAGGCGGGCATCCCGCTGATCGTGGACAACACCACCGCCACGCCCTACCTGTGCCGCCCGATCGAGCTGGGCGCGACGCTGGTCGTGCATTCGATGACCAAATACCTGACCGGCAACGGCACCGTCATGGGCGGTGTGGTGGTGGACAGCGGCACGTTCGATTGGTCCGCCTCGGACAAGTTCCCGTCGCTCAGCGCACCCGAAGAGGCCTATCACGGGCTGAAGTTCCATGAGACATTCGGCCCGCTTGCGTTCACCTTCCATGGCATCGCCATCGGGCTGCGCGATCTGGGGATGACCCTGAACCCGCAGGCGGCGCATTATACCCTGATGGGGATCGAAACCCTCAGCCTGCGCATGCAGCGCCATGTGGAAAACGCCATGAAAGTGGCGCAATGGCTGGAAAACGATCCGCGCGTTGCCGCCGTCACCTATGCCGGGCTGCCCAGTTCGCCCTATCATGAGCGCGCCAAGTCGGTATGCCCCAAGGGCGCGGGCGGCTTGTTCACCGTCGCCCTCAAAAGCGGCTATGACGGCTGTGTCAAACTGGTCGACAGCCTCGAGCTGTTCAGCCATGTCGCCAATCTGGGCGATACGCGCTCGCTGATCATCCATTCGGCCTCGACCACGCACCGCCAGTTGACCCCCAAACAGCAGGACGCCGCCGGGGCCAGCGCCAATGTGGTGCGCATCTCGATCGGAACCGAGGACGTGAATGACCTGATCGCCGATCTGGATCAGGCCCTCGCCAAGGCCGGCTGAGCGCCGTTGAGACCGCCCGGCCCGCCGCTATCTCCGGTGGGCCGGGCTTCTTCTTTCCCTCGGCAGGAAGCTGCTATAGAATTGGTCTGGTATCGGTGGGGACTCCCCGTCCGACAAGTGCGGTGTTAGAACGCTGGATATGAAACCAAATTTTGCCTTGACCCTGTCCTTCGACGGTATCGGCCTGTTGCACCGGGCCTTTCCCGGCTGGCATCATGTCGGCGATGTGGCGCTGGACACCAGTGACCTGCAAGGCGATCTCAGCGCCCTGCGTGCCCGCGCCGAGGCGCTGGACCCTTCCGGCATCCGCGCCAAGCTGGTGATCCCGAACGATCAGATCAAATACCTGACGATTCCCGCGCCCGATGGCACGGTCGAGGACGCGGTGCGCGCCGCATTGGACGGGGCCACGCCCTATGACGTGGACGATCTGGCCTATGATTGGTGTCTGTCGGACGGGGCCGTCAAGATCGCCGCCGTGGCGCGCGAGACACTGACCGAGGCAGAGGCCTTTGCCGCCGATCACGCGTTTGGCCCGCTCAGCTTTGTGGCGATTCCCGACAATGGCGATTTCCTTGGTGAGCCGTTTTTCGGCCCCACCGCCCATGCCGCAAAGATCCTGCCCGAAGGCGTCGAGGTGACGCGCGACACCGCTGCCGTGCGCGTGGTGGGCTCCGCCAAACTGCCTGTCACACCGGATGAACCGGATGAAGCGGCAGCACCGGACGCGGCCCCGGCCCCGGCGCATGTCCCCACGCCGGACCCTGCGCCCGAAGCTGAACCTGCGGTCAAAGCTGCGGCCAAAGCTGCACCCGAAGCTGAACCGGAAGCTGCGCCGGAGACGCAACCTGTCGGTCAAAGCCCGGCCAGCAAGGCCGATCTTGATCCGCCGGACGTGATTGATGACGGCGATGATGCGGATGACGACACCGACGAAAAAGACGCCGTTGATGGCGATGCAGATGATAGCAAAGATGCACCGCCCCCCGCATCCGCCGCCTTTTCCAGCATCCGCGCGCATCGCGATATCCCCGGCGACACCGCACCGCGCCTGGCCGGCGCATCCCGCCTCAGCCGCCTCGATGAGGCCGATCTGGCGCGCGCCCTGTCGCCCGGTGCCGCAGATGCGGAACAGGCACGCAAACGGACCCCGCCGCCGCCGCTGCGGGTCGATCCCGCCCCTGCCCCCGATGCCGCCGTCACCGCCAGCCTGCGCCCCGACCCGGCCGAGCGTCTGTCCGACCCCGAAAAACCCGCCGCATCCGAGATGCCCGGCGCGCTTGCCGCCTTTCTCAGCAAACGCGGCGCCACCCCGCTGAGCGATGCGCCCGAGGCGCTCAAGGCCGAACCGCGCGAAACCGCGCCCGGCAAGGCTGCCCGGCCCGCCAAGGCGAAAAAATCCTTCTTCAAGGTAAAGCCCAGGGCCAAGCCTGCGCCCACCACCACCCACGCGGATGAGAAACGGCGCATGACCGTTTTCGGCGCGCGCGAACAGGAAATCGGCGGCAAGCCGCGTTTTCTGGGGCTGATTCTGTTTGCCTTGCTGCTGTTGTTCCTGGTCGGTGTGGCTGCCTGGGCGTCGATCTTTCTGGATGACGGTCTGGCGCGGTTGCTGGGCGGGCCACGCGATATCCGCATCGCCGACGGGCCGGTCATCTCGCAACCCGATGAAGCCGATGCCGCCCGCATATCCGAAGATGGCGACCCGCTGCCGGACAGCGCCCCCCCCGAGGATCCGGTTCTGGCCGCCGTCTCGCCCGATGCGCGCATGCCGGAAAGACAGCCGGTTCTGCCTTTGGACGATACGGCGGACGACAATGCCGCCGTTCCTGACACGGGCGCTGATACAGCCATTGACACGGGCACGGGCACGGGCACTGACTCAGCCCCTGACCCGGCCGCTGAAACCACCCCGGACGCCGCCACCGCCCCGGTCCCGGATGAGGCCATGGCCAATTACGCCGCGACCGGCATCTGGCAGATGCCCCCCGAAGCGCCCGAACCGCCCGGCACCAATAGCCGCGAAGAGGTGTATCAGGCCTCGGTCGATCCCGCCGTCACGCTGGGCGACATCTCGGAATTGCCGATGCCCAGTGGCGAGGTCACGGATCTGCGCCCCGACACCCCGGCCGATCCGCCACCGGCGGGAACGGTCTTCGATCTCGACGCGCGCGGTATTGTCCGGGCCACGCCGGAAGGGGCCGCCACGCCTTCCGGCGTTGTCGTATACGCGGGCCGTCCCGCCGCCACCCCCCCCGAGATCGAGCGCAGCGCACCCGCGCAGGCAAGCGATCAGACACCGGATGGCGCCGCGCAACCCGAAACAGATGCCGTCGCGGACACGGGTGCGGACGCCGCCCCGGATGCACAGGCTGAAGATCAGACCGACGGACAGCCCGATTCCGCCTTCATCGCCGATCCGCGTCTGGCGACGTTCCGCCCGCAAGCGCGCCCCGAAACGGTATCACCACCCGATGCCGCAACCGATGGCGATGCTGACAATGACGCCGGATTGACCCCCGACGCGGACGCGGGCGCCAATACCAGCGCCCTTGCCAAACTGCGCCCGCGCCTGCGCCCCGACAGCGTGGTTGCGCAGGCGGTCGCGGTGGACGCCGCCGCCGTCGCCGAGGCACTGGCCGAGGCCACGAGCGATGCCGACAACGAGGAGATCGAAAGCGATCTGTTCGAGAATCCGACCTCGCAGGCGGTGACCGCGTCGCTGACCCCGGCGCGCCGTCCCAAGGATTTCGGCAACACCGTCGAACAGATCCGCCGCAAGCAGAGCGAAACCCCCGTCGCCACCCAGCAGGTGCTGGCCCCCGCGATCCCCTCCACCGCATCAGTCGCCAAACAGGCGACCGAACGCAATGTGCTGAACCTGCGCTCGGTCAACCTGATCGGTGTCTATGGCACGCCCAATGCCCGGCGCGCCTTGGTGCGCCTGTCCAATGGCCGCTACAAGAAGGTCAAGGTGGGCGACAAGCTGGATGGGGGCAGCGTTGCGGCGATCGGTGATTCGGAACTGCGCTATGTCAAACGCGGCAAGGCGGTGGTTCTGACCATGCCCAAGGGCTGAACCGGGCCGCGGGCACGCCATGCATCCCGGGACTGGTGCCCCCCGTGCACCAACTTCACCCCGATCCGGGGTTTCGGATCACGGTGCGCATCACATTTCCAGCAACGTGATATATGCTCGGCCTGTCGGCGCCCTGTTTGCGTCGGAGGCTGCACCCGATCCGCTTTTGAAAGGACCACGCTGAATGGAAGGTTTTCTCTACCAGACCTCGATCTACCTGGCCGCCGCCGTCATTGCCGTTCCGATTGCCGCACGTCTGGGGCTGGGATCGGTTCTGGGCTATCTGGCTGCCGGAATCCTGATCGGCCCGACCTTCGGTCTGGTGGGCAACGAAACCGCCGAGTTGCAGCATTATGCCGAATTCGGCGTGGTGATGATGCTGTTCCTGATCGGACTCGAGCTTGAGCCGCGCGCGCTGTGGGATATGCGTCACCGCCTGCTGGGGCTGGGAGGCTTGCAGATCGCCATCACCACCGCGGCGGTGATGGTGGCGGCGATGGTCCTTGGGCAGGTGACCAGCGTGGCCTTCGCAATCGGGCTGATCTTTGCGCTGTCCTCGACCGCGATCGTGTTGCAGACCCTGTCGGAAAAGGGGCTGATGCAGACCGGCGGCGGGCGCTCGGCGTTTTCGGTGCTGCTGACGCAGGATATCGCGGTGATCCCGATGCTGGCGCTATTGCCGTTGCTGGCCCTGCCCAAGGCCCCTGAAAAGGTGCTGATGGACGTGCTGGAGCGCGTGGGCGGCACTCTGGGAAACGATCATCCGGCAATGTCTCTGGTGTCGGGATTGCCCGGCTGGGGGGTGACGCTGGTCACGCTGGGCGTGGTCGCGGCCATCATTCTCACCGGGGTTTACCTGACCCGGCCGGTGTTCCGTTTCATCCACGCGGCCAAGCTGCGCGAGATGTATACCGCGCTGGCGCTGCTGATCGTGGTCGGCATTTCGTTCCTGATGTCGCTGATCGGGCTGTCGCCCGCGCTTGGGGCGTTTCTGGCCGGTGTGGTCAGGGCCAACAGCGAATTCCGCCATGAACTTGAGAGCGATATCCAGCCGTTCAAGGGCCTGTTGCTGGGCCTGTTCTTTATCACCGTCGGGGCGGGGATCAATTTCGGCATCCTGTTCGGCGCGCCGTTTCTGGTGCTGGGGCTGGCCCTGGGGCTGATCGTGCTCAAGGGGGCGGTTCTCTATATTCTGGGGCGGGTGTTCCATCTGCGCGGGCGGGATCTGTGGCTGTTTACCCTGTCGCTTGCACAGGCGGGGGAATTCGGCTTTGTGCTGATCGCGTTTTCATCGCAGCAGAATGTCCTGCCGTCGGAATTGACCGGAATCCTGTTGCTGATCGTCGCGATGTCGATGCTGATCACGCCGCTGCTGTTCATGTTCTACGACTGGGTATCCAGGCGCATCAAGGACGCCACGGACGCCCAGGGCCCCGATGAGATCGACGAACAGGCCCCGATCATCGTGGTCGGAATCGGGCGGTTCGGGCAGATCGTGAACCGGATGGTGCGATCCAGCGGCTACAAGACCGTGGTGCTGGACCATGATCTGAAGGCGATCCAGCGGATGCGCCGTTTTGGCGTCAAGGGGTTCTTCGGCGATCCGACCCGGCCCGAACTGTTGCTGGCCGCCGGCCTGAAAAAGGCCCGCGTTCTGGTGGCTGCGCTGGACGACGCGGAGGCCGCGACCCGGCTGGTCGCCTTTGCACGGCGCGAACGCCCGGATCTGCACATCATCGCGCGGGCCCGCGACCGCAACCACGTGTTCCGTCTCTATCAGGCGGGGGCCAATGACATCGTGCGCGAAACCTTCGACAGCTCATTGCGCGCCGGGCGCTATGTCCTCGAGAATATCGGCCTCAGCGAATTCGAGGCCGCGGAACTGCAAAAGACATTCTATCAACACGACCGCCATTCGGTGCGTGAACTGGCCGCGCTGTGGGATCCGAACCTGCCCACCGTGGAAAACGCGGCCTATATCGCGCGCGCCAAGGAACTGGAGGATGAGTTGGAAACCATGCTCCTGTCCCAGATCGAGGAAAGCGCCGCCAGCAAGGCTCTCAGCAAGGCAGGCTGACCCGAGAGGCCAGCCCGCCCAAAGCTGTTATCCGGCCGACACGCCCGCCTCGGAAAAGGTGGCCATGCCGCTGTGACAGGCCAGCGCGCCCTTCAGCACGCCGATGGCCAGCGCGCCGCCCGATCCCTCGCCCAGGCGCATGTCCAGCGCCAGAAGCGGCGCCTTTTTCAGCCGCTCCAGCAGGTCACGATGCCCCGCCTCGGCGCTGATATGCCCCGCCACGCAATGATCGAGCGCGCCGGGCTGCGCCTGCTCCAGACAGGCGGCGGCGGCCGTGCAGATGAACCCGTCCAGAATGACCGGGATGCGCAGGGCGCGCGCGCGCGCGATTGCCCCGGCCACCGCCGCCAGTTCGCGCCCGCCCAGACAGCGCAACACCTCAAGCGGGTGGCGCGCAGCCTCGACGTGGCGCGCCACACCCGCCGCCACCACCCGCGCCTTGTTCTCAAGGGCGGGCCCCTCGACCCCGGTGCCGCGCCCGGTCCAGTCCGCCGCCGTGCCCCCAAACAGCGCAAGCGCAATGGCCGAGGCCGATGTCGTGTTGCCGATGCCCATCTCGCCTGCGACCAGCAGGTCGGCCTTCGGGTCAACCGCGTCCCACCCGCAGCGCAGCGCGGCGACGACCTCGGCCTCGCTCATCGCGGCCTCTCGGGTGAAATCCGCGGTGGGGCGCTCGAGTGACAGGGCATGCACATCCATGCGCGCCCCGAAACAGCGCGCCAGTTGATTGACCGCCGCGCCCCCGGCCTGAAAATTCGCCACCATCTGCACGGTCACATCCGCCGGAAAGGCCGAAACGCCCTGCGCCGCCACCCCGTGATTGCCCGCGAACACGATCACCTGCGGCGCGCTGATATCGGCGCGCGCATCGCCACGCCAACCGCAATACCAGATCGCCAGTTCCTCAAGCCGCCCAAGCGCGCCGGGCGGCTTGGTCAGATCCGCGTCGCGCGCCCGCGCGCCCTGCTGCGCCGCCCCGTCCGGGCCCGGCATTGCGCCAAGAATTGCTTTGAATTCGGCAAGTGTCGTGAAAATCTGGCTCATCTGTCATCCGTTGCATGTTGTTGTGCCCCTGTGTATCGCTGCGTCAGATGCGATGCAGCCGAAAAAGGCCCGAAAAATGCCCCGAACCGACAGCCCCCTTGCCCAACCCGGCGATATCGCTGACGCGCTGCGCCTGCTCAGCCGCATTCCCGCGGGTCATGGCCCCACGCGCGGCGCGGCGGCGGCCTGGGCCTATCCGCTGGCCGGGCTGGCGATCGGGGCAGTTGCGGGCGCGGTTGCCTGGCTGGCCATGGCCCTCGGGCTGAGCGCGCCGCTGGCGGCGCTGTTGGTGCTGGCGTCGGCGGTGATGCTGACGGGGGCGCTGCATGAGGATGGACTGGCCGACACGGCGGACGGGCTTTGGGGCGGGGCCACTGCGGCGCGTCGCCTTGAAATCATGAAGGACAGCCATATCGGCACCTATGGCGTGATCGCACTGATCCTGTCGCTGGGCGCCCGCTGGGGCGCGCTGTGGCTGTTGCTGGAGACCGGGACATGGGCGGCCATCGCGGCAATCCTGTGCGCCGCAGCCTTGTCGCGCGCGGCGCTGCCGGTGCTGATGTGGGGCCTGCCAAATGCACGCCGATCCGGTCTTTCGCACAGCGTGGGCGCGGTCGCGGCCAATACCGCGCTGCTGGCGGTCGTGATCGCCGCAGCACTCGCGCTGCTGCTGGTGGGTGGCGGCGCGTTCGGCGCGATATTCTGGGGCGGGGTCACGGTTGTCGGGCTTGGCTGGATCGCCAGGACGACGATCGGCGGGCAAACCGGCGATATCCTGGGCGCGGCGCAGCAATTATGCGAAATCGCGGTGCTGTTCTCGATCCTCACATGACTGCGAACATGCAAAAGGCCGCACCCGATCCCGGAATGCGGCCCCTTTTCTGATCTGAACGATTGTCGTGTGTGGCTCAGGCGGCGACGCGTGAGATCAGCACATCGCCGACCTGCTTGGCCGCGACGACCTCGCCATCGCCACTGACTGCGGCGACTTCACGGGTCAGACGCTCAAGCGCGGCTTCGTAAAGCTGGCGCTCGGAATAGCTCTGCTCGCGCTGATCGTCGGTGCGATGCAGGTCGCGGACCACCTCGGCGATGGCGATCAGGTCGCCCGAATTGATCTTCTGCTCATATTCCTGGGCGCGACGCGACCACATGGCGCGTTTCGCCTTGGCCTTGCCCTTGAGCGTGGTCATGGCGCGTGTCACCGTGTCCGGGCTGCTGAGCGTGCGCATCCCGATCTCGGTTGCCTTGTGAGTCGGCACACGCAAGGTCATCTTGTCCTTTTCGAACGAGATCACGAACAACTCCAGTTCGATCCCGGCAATTTCCTGATTTTCGATTGATACGATCTGCCCCACACCATGGGCCGGATAGACCACATAGTCATTGGGACGGAATTCGGATTTTCTTGACTTGCTCATTCAGATCTTCCTCATCAGGGAATGCCATTGGTCACCGCGTCCGACGGGGCCCGAAAACAGACATGTCTTCGGCGGGTATTCCCATATGTCAGGCGCAAAGAAATCCATCCCCACGCGACGGCACGGGAAGATGGATATGAGGCATAGGACTACATTTCTGCGCGGAGTGTACCATAAATTCAGACATATCGAAAGAGAGCAGTCGCAATATGCCCTACTATACCTTATGCATCAATATCTTGCACGCCATACTTCATCCGGATTTCGCCCCTGGAC
>CAKSUL010000030.1 GCA_934501475.1 uncultured Roseovarius sp.
GTGCAGCATCCAGGCATGCTGTTCGCTGGACATCAGACCATAGGGAAAGTTGCCGAACAGGACGATGCCCGCCGATTTGCCGCGCCAGTAGGTCGGAACCGCGTGATACATCTCGGCGGCGCCCTTGGAGACCGCATCGAACACGCCTGACGCCGGGACGAGTTCACCCGCGCCATAGACCTTGACGGTCATTTTTCCGTCGCTCATCTTGTTGATGGCATCGGCCAGCCAGTTTGCGCTGGTGCCGGGGCCCGGAAGGTTGGGCGGCCATGCGGTGACCATCCGCCACTCAACCAGGCCCTGCGAAATCGCCGGGGCCGCCAGCGTTGCATTGGCAACGGCGCCAACGGTCGCTGCCTTCAGAAAGTTACGTCTTTTCATGGTCCTTCTCCCTACTTGGTTATGAAATGTGCGAAATCATGACGTGGCCTGTCATGATTCCCCCGGATCGGTTTTCCTGTCCGACCCTATACGATGCGGCGGATTGCGTCGCTCGATTTCCAACGCCATCGACGAAATATCACAAGATGCCGAGTCTTCGGACAGCGCGGTGAACAGATCAAAGGCAAGGCCGGTGACCGGCAGATCCAGGTCATGCGCCGCTGCGATATCGCGTGCGGCGGTCAGATCCTTGAGGAAGGTATGCACATGCCCGCCGGGTTCGAAATTCCGTTCGACCATGCGCTTGCCGTGGATCTGCAGCACGCGGGAATCGGCAAAACCGCCGCTGAGCGCCTCGCGGATGCGCAGCGGATCTATGCCCTCGGCGCGCGCCAGCAGCAGGCTTTCGGCAACGGCGGCCATCGCCGTCGAGGCGATCATCTGGCTGGTCAGCTTGGCAAATTGCCCGGCACCGGATGCGCCGACCAATGTGGGGCGGCCCATGATGTCAAACAGCGGCCGGGCGGTGGCGAAATCCGCCGCCTCGCCCCCGGCCATGATGGCAAGGGTTCCGGCCTCGGCCCCGTCCGGGCCGCCCGATACCGGCGCGTCGATATGGCGGTGCCCCAGATCGGCCAGGCGCGCGGCATGGGCGCGGGCAAGGTCTGGCGCGATCGAACTCATGTCGATGAACAGCGTTCCGGGCTGCGCCGCCGCGATCACGTCCGGGGCGAACAGGACGCGTTCCACCACCGATGCGTTTTCCAGGATGATGATCACGATTCGCGATGTGGCGACGGCCTTGGCCGCGTCGGCGGCCACCTTGGCCCCGTCGGCGATCAGAACCTCGGCCTTGGCTTGCGTTCTGTTCCAGACCGTCAGGTCATGGCCGGCCTGCAAAAGGCGGCGCGCCATCGGGCAGCCCATCAAACCCGTTCCGAGAAAACAAATCTGCACCGCTGGACCGCTCCTATCTAAGCATGTATATACATCTGGTAAATCAAACGCGCGCAGCGAGTCAAGATTTTCATCGGAGGGGCCATGACCGGGACGGTAATCTCAACACGGCAGGGCGGGGCGGCGTGGCTGCGGCTGAGCCGGCCGAAGGCGGCCAATGCCATCGACAATGCCATGCGCGACGCCCTTTCCGACGCGTTTGAACAGGCGCTGGCTGATCCTGACGTGCGCAGCATCGTCATCACCGGCGAGGGGCGCGCCTTTGCCGCAGGGTCGGATGTGCGCGAGCTTGCCGATCTGACGGCGCTGGGCTCGATCGCGTTGTCAGAACGAATCGCCCGGTTTCACGACCGGATCGCGCAGGCCGAAAAGCCGGTGATCGCCGCCATCAACGGGCTGTGCCTGGGTGGCGGGCTTGAACTGGCGCTGGCCTGTGACATCCGCATCGCCGCGCAGGGCGCGCGCTTTGGCCTGCCCGAGCCGACGCTGGGCCTGATCGCCGGGGGTGGCGGTATTCCACGGCTCAGCAAGGTCGCTGGGCCGGCGATTGCGCGCCACATGTGCCTGACCGCCGAGATCGTGGATTCGCCCTGCGCGCTGGCCCGCGGGATCGTGACCGGGGTCGTCGCAGACGATGGCCTCGAGGCCGAGGTGACACGGATCTGCGAGCGGATCGCCACCCTGGCCCCGATCGCCGTGACCCAGGCCAAACGCGTGCTCAACGCGACCGAGCAGATGGGCGGCGACGGCGCTATTGCCATCGAGGCGCAGGGCTGCGCACTGTGCATGGAGACGGCGGATTACAAGGAAGGCGTGCGCGCATTTCTGGAAAAGCGCGCGCCGGAGTTTACCGGAAGCTGAGCATGAACCACCCCCACTGACCCCACCGCCGGAGACGATGAATTGAACGCCCGTGCAAAACCCAAACCCCTATATGAGCAGGTCAAGACCCATGTGGTGGATCGCATTGCCGATGGCACCTGGGCGGTGGGCGACCGCATCCCGGGTGAGCACAAATTGGCGGCGGTGCTGGGGGCGTCGCGGCTGACCGTTCACCGGGCCTTTGGCGAACTGGCCAATGAGGGCATCCTGACGCGGGTGCAGGGTGTCGGCACATTCGTGGCCCCGCGCAAACCCGTGTCCACCATCGTGCGGCTGCACAATATCGCCGATGAGATCCGCGAACGGGGCGACCGGTTTTCGGCCAGCATCCATTGCCTCGAGGTGATACCGGCCTCCCATGAACTGGCCCGGCATCTTGAGATGGTGCCGGGGCGGGATGTCTTTCACAGCAGCATCGTCTATTCGGCCAACGGCGTTCCCCAACAGCTGGAGGAGCGCTATGTCTCGCCCGAATTTGCGCCTGATTTCCTGAAACAGGATTTCCTGCAACGCTCGACCAGCGACTATCTGCAATCCATCGCCATGCCCACCAGCGCGACCCTGACCATCGAGGCGCTGTTGGCCGATGGTGACATCTGCGCGTTGTTGCAGATCCCGCGAAGCGAGCCCTGCCTGGTGGTGAAACGCCAGACGCGGGTCGATGGCAAGGTCACGACCTATACGCGCTATTTTCATCCCGGCACGCGCTACCGGGTCTCCAGCGATTTCTGAGCGATCCCGGGCACGCCCTGTCGCCCCGCGTGACCGGCTAGGGCCACGCGGCGCAGGATCGGCTTTCGGCGGCCTGTCAGCCAAGCGCCTCTGAGCAGCGCGCGCAGGTGTCGGGATGGGCATGGCTGCCCACATCCGGCAGGATTTTCCAGCAGCGTTGGCATTTCGCGCCCGCGGCCTTTTCGAACACCACGCCGATGCCCGGCACTTCGGGAAGGCGGAAGGCCTCGGACGGGCTGGGATCGGGGGTCAGCAGCACCGATGAGGTGATGCACACATCCTCGAACGGGACCGAGCGCAGCGCGCTCAGCATCGCGGCGTCGCTGACATGCACCACCGGCGCGGCCTCAAGCGACGATCCGATCACCTTGTCGGTGCGCTGGATTTCCAGCGCGGCGGTGACGGCGCGGCGCGCCTGGCGGATGGTGGTCCATTTGGCGGCCAGATCCGGGTTCAGCCAATCGGCGGGCGTGTCGGGAATATCCTGCAGATGCAGCGAGCTGTCGGGATCGGGGAACCGCTCGAGCCAGACTTCCTCCATGGTAAAGACCAGAACCGGCGCGAGCCAGGTGGTCAGGCGGTGGAACAGCAGGTCCAGCACGGTATGCGCCGCGCGCCGCGCGGGGCTGTCGCCGTCGCAATAGAGAACGTCCTTGCGGATATCGAAATAGAACGCCGACAGATCCAGCGTGCAGAAGTTGAACAGCGCCTGAAACACACCCTGGAAATCATAGGCGGCATAGCCTTCGCGCACGCGCACGTCCAGTTCGGCCAGCCGGTGCAGAACCCAGCGTTCCAGTTCCGGCATCTCGGATGGCGCGACCCGGTCGCTTTCCTCGAAATGCGCCAATGCCCCCAGGAGAAAGCGCATGGTATTGCGCAGGCGGCGATAGCTGTCTGCAACCCCCTTGAGGATCTCGGGCCCGATCCGCTGATCGGCGGTATAGTCGGTCTGCGCCACCCACAGGCGCAGGATATCGGCACCGTATTGGCGCACCACCTCATCGGGCACGATGGTGTTTCCCAGCGATTTGGACATCTTGGTGCCCTTCTCGTCCAGCGTGAACCCATGCGTCAGCACCCCGCGATAGGGCGCGCGCCCCATCGTGCCGCAGGCCTGCAACATCGAGGAATGAAACCAGCCGCGATGCTGATCGGTGCCCTCGAGGTAAAGATCGGCCAGCCCGTCCTCCGAGCCATCCTCGCGGTCGCGCAGCACGAACGCATGGGTGGAGCCGGAATCGAACCACACATCCAGGATATCATCGACCTTGTCCCACTCATCGGGGTTGACGATGCCGGACAGGAACCGGTCCTTGGCGCCGTCCTTGTACCAGGCATCCGCGCCCTCGGCCTCGAACGCCTCAAGGATGCGGGCGTTGACCTGCGCGTTGCGCAGCAGGAAATCATCGTCGGTGGGCAATGCGCCACGTCTGGTAAAGCAGGTCAGCGGCACGCCCCAGGCGCGTTGACGTGACAGAACCCAGTCGGGCCGCGCCTCGATCATCGAATAGAGCCGGTTGCGCCCGGTCCTGGGCGTCCATGTGACCAACTGGTCGATCGAGGTCAGCGCACGTTCGC
The DNA here is from genome assembly GCA_934501475.1 of uncultured Roseovarius sp. Classification (GTDB taxonomy): domain Bacteria; phylum Pseudomonadota; class Alphaproteobacteria; order Rhodobacterales; family Rhodobacteraceae; genus Roseovarius. The sequence continues at coordinate 4,534 of CAKSUL010000030.1, forward strand.
GGATCGTGGTGCCATAGGTGTCCTGCCCGTCACCGACGGGGCGGTCGACGGCGGCAAACCATTGCGGCGTGTTGCGATAGATGATCGGTGCCTTCGAGCGCCAGGAATGCGGGTAGGAGTGCTTGATCCGCCCACGCGCCAGCAGGCCGCCGACCTCGACCAGCTTGTCGATGATGGCCTTGTTGGCGTCGCCTTCCTTGCCCTTGGGGGTCAGGATCGCGGTGCCGCCGAAAAACGGCAGATCGGCGCGGAAGGTGCCGTCATCCATCACGTTGTAGGTGATGACCTTTTCCAGCATCCCGAGGTCGCGATAAAGCTCGTATTCCTCCATCCCGTGGCTGGGCGCGCAATGCACGAAACCGGTGCCTTCCTCGTCGGTGACGAAATCGGCGGCGCGGAAATCGCGCAGGTCGTCCCATTCGCCGTTTGCGCCTTCGGTGCCAAACAGAGGGTGTCGCAGCGAGAGGCCTGAAAGCTCAGCTGCCGTTACGCCCCGCACGCGGGTGTACATGCCATCCTCAAGACGCGCGCGCGCCATCACATTACTCGCCAGCTTGTCGGCCAGAATAAACCTGTCGCCAACATTAGCCCAACTTTCATCGGGCGTACCTGTGACCTCATACAGGCCATAGGCAATGTCCTTTCCGTAGACCACGGCCTTGTTGGACGGGATGGTCCAGGGGGTCGTGGTCCAGATCACGACGTGCGCATTCATCAGGTCGCTGCTTGCCTCAACTTGTGCGTCCAACTCAGCTTTGTCGGCCTCCACCAACACTTGGTTAGTAACCTCAAACTTCACCCAGACCGTGAAGCTGTCCTTGTCGTGATACTCCACCTCGGCCTCGGCCAGCGCGGTTTTCTCCACGGGCGACCACATCACGGGTTTTGACCCCTGATAGAGCGTGCCGTTCATCAGGAATTTCTGGAATTCCTCGGCGATGATGCGCTCGGCGCGGAAATCCATCGTGAGGTAGGGCTTTTCCCATTTGCCGGTGACGCCGAGGCGCTTGAACTCATCGCGCTGGATGTCGATCCAGCCTTCGGCAAACTTGCGGCATTCTTGGCGAAAGGCGACGATATCCACCTCGTCCTTGTTCTTGCCCTTGGCGCGGTATTGCTCTTCGATCTTCCACTCGATCGGCAGGCCGTGGCAATCCCAGCCGGGGATATAGCGCGCATCGCGCCCCATCATCTGCTGGCTGCGCACGACCATATCCTTGAGGATCTTGTTCAGCGCGTGACCGATATGCAGATGCCCGTTGGCGTAGGGAGGGCCGTCATGCAGGGTAAAGGGCGTGCGCGCGCCGGGGGTTGCGGCGGCCTTTTCGCGCAGCCGGTCATAGATGCCGATCCGGGCCCAGTTGGCCAGCCATTCGGGCTCGCGCTTGGGCAGGCCCGCGCGCATCGGGAAATCGGTCCTGGGCAGGTTCAGCGTGGATTTGTAGTCAGGCGTCTGGGGCGTGTCGGCGCACATCGGTTGCGTCCTTTGTGGTTCTGTCCTCGGAAGGAAGATGTCAGAAGGGATGGGGGCGGCGCGACAGTTTCAAACGCCTTTTCCCGGCGGCTCGGATGATCAGAGCGCCGGGCATATAATTCGGATGATGATCACGGGTGGGTGCATCATGGGCGCGTTATAAGACGCCGCTTGGCCCGCGTCCAGTGGTGGCATGGCGCGTGCGGGGCAAAACCGCGCCGCGCTCAGGATTGGCCGAACAGCCCGGTCAGCGCGCGTTTGACAAGGGCGGTGACCGAGGGGCGCTGCCCCTTGGCAAAGGCCAGCGGGCGGCAGACCTCGATCGCGGCGACGCCGACGCGCGCGGTCAATGCGCCGTTGACCACCCCCTCGCCAAAGCGGCGCGAGACCTTGGCCAGCACCCCGCCCCCCGCCAGTGAGCCGATCATGTCATCGCCCATCGCCACCGCCCCCGTGGCCAGCAGATGCGCCATCACCGCACGGGTCAGCCGCCAACTGCCCAAGGTGCCCGAGCGCCCGCCATAGATCTCGGCAATGCGGCGGATCATGCGGATATTGGCACTGAGCGCGACAATGACATCGGCCAGCGCAATGGGCACAAGCGCGGTGACCAGCGCCACCTGACGCGCGGCGGCCTCGACCTCGCGGGTGGCGGCCTTGTCCAGCGGGCCCAGCAATTCGGCCCCGGCCAGCGACAACAGCCCTGCGGCGTCAAATTGCTCCGGCCCCAGATCGCGCAACCGCTCGCGGCCCCAGCGGGTATCCTCGCGCCCCGCGTAAAGGCGGGTCAGGTCATCGCTGACCTTGCGCGCGGCGCCCAGGTCATCCGCGGCCAACGCGCTGTCGGCGTCGTGGCGCAGCCCGTCGATCCGCGCCAGCCGCGAAAACGCCGCCAGTTCGCGCAGGGCGATGATCACCAGCACCGCCACGAACACCGCAATCAACACCGTGACCCCGTAGCCCAGGATCGGCATGCGCGCGATCAGCGAGGTGACGAAATCCCAGGCCGCCAGTGACAGGATCACCCCGACCAGCGTGACCAGCAGCGACCAGAACCAGCGCCCCAGCCGCGAGGGTTTGCGCGCGGCCAGCGCCGCAACCGTCTGCATCGCGCGCCCTTCGGGGCTTGGGCGTGTCTCGGGATCGGGCACCGGGGGCGCGCTGTCGGGGGTGGCGGCGGCGCTGTCGGCGGCGTCCAGATCAATCAGGACCGGGCCGCGCGCCCTGCGTGCAGCGTCTGCCTTGCCTGTCTTGTCTGCGTTGCCTGCCTTGCCGCGGCTTTCGGGCGCATCACTCATGTCCGGGCGCTCCTGTGTGGGGCCAGACCATGTGAATGTCCGGCAGGTTTTCATCATTGCCAAGGCCAGTGCCGCGCCCGGCCTCCTTGAACCCCTGGGCGCGGTAAAAGGCGAGCGCGGCCGTATTGGCCTCGGCGACCCAGAGTTCCAGTCGGGGGGCGTTGGATTTCGCATCGGCCAGCAATGCGCGCCCCAGACCCCGGCGCGCGGCGCGCGGATGCACGTAAAGCGCGTGGATCGTGGTTCCGTCGCGGGCGATGAACCCGGCGGGGCCGGTCGCGTCACGCACCATGTGCACCCATCCGCGCCGGGTGGCGCGCGCCATCAGACGCAGGTCGGTGCGCCGCGTGCGCACCCGTGGCAGCCATGGCGCTTCGTGTCCGCAGGCCCACAGGATCCGGGTCAGGTGCAGCGCATGGCGCAAGCTTGCGCGCGCGATGTTTCGCCGCGCCGTCACAGCCGGTCACCGATCAGGAACTGCGCCGCGCGGTCCAGCCGGATATGCGGCGGTCCCATGCCGGGGCGCAGCGTCAGCGGGGCAGGGGCGAATTTCATGTTCTGATAGTCACCGTCCAGCCATCGCGCCGCGCCCTGTTGCGCCGCGCTGATCAGCGCGGCGGGGTTGTCGGGCAACTCACCGGGATAGAAGGCCGCCTGCTTGCCGCTGTCCAGCAATGTCCCGCGCACACAGTCCAGCGGGGTGCCGTCATGGGTGCGGGTTTCCTCGATCGTGGCGCGCAGCGCGGCCAGTGCCATCGCATGTGTTTCGGCCCCGTGAAAATCCGCGCGGCTGCGGGCCTCGGCGGTCAGCGCCTCCATGATCGCGGTCAGGCGGGCATGTTGCGCGTGATGAAGGTGATCCGCCTTGGTGGCGGCGAACAGGATCCTTTCAACCCGCCGCCCGCGCAACAGCCGGGTCAGAAACGGGTTTCTGCCCGGGCGGAACGCCGACAGGATACCGGTCATGGTGGTTTGCAGATCGGCCACGGCACGCGGGCCGGCATGGATCGCGCCAAGCGCGTCGACCAGCACGATCTGCCGGTCGATCCGCGCAAAGTGATCGCGAAAGAACGGGGCCACCACCTCGCGACGATAGGCGTCATAGCGGCGCTCCATCTCGCGCCAGAGGCTGCGGCGGTTGGGACGCTCGGGCGCGGGGATGGGCGCAAAGGTGAGAACCGGCGCGCCCTCCATGTCGCCGGGCAGCAGGAAGCGCCCCGGGCTGATCCCGGAATATCCGGCGTCGCGCGCACTATGGAGATAGGCGGTATAGGGGGCGGCCAGCGCCTTGATCTGGGGTTCCTCCCATGGGCCGGCGGGATCAATGCCGCGCATGATGTCGAGATAGGGCGCGCCCTGATCGCGCATGCGCATCGCGGCCAGCGTGGTCTCGGCCCAGTCGGCATAGCCAAGATCCATCAACCCCAGATCCAGCAGCCATTCGCCGGGATAATCCACGATGTCGATATGGATCGTGCGCGGACCCGAAAGGCCCGACAACAGCCCCGAGGGGCGCACCCGCAGCGACAGGCGCAGCTCGGAAATGGCGCGCGTGCTTTCGGGCCAATGCGGGGTATGGGCGGTCAGGGCGGCCAGATGCGCCTCATATTCAAAGCGCGGCACGGTGTTGTCGGGCTGCGGTTGCAGGAACGCCGCCTGAATGCGCCCTTCGCTTTGGGCCAGCAGGCCGGGCATGCGCCCGCGCTCAAGCAGATTGGCGACCAGCGAGGTGATGAACACCGTCTTGCCCGAACGCGCCAGCCCGGTGACGCCGATGCGGATCACTGGCTCGAAAAAGGTTTCGGACACGGTGTCGCCGATATATTCGAATTGCCGGCTGATCGTGTCTGCGATGGCGGTGATCACCAATACGGAACCCTTTTTGCGTTGCCTCTGCGTCCCATAGATAGCCACGCACCCGGGCCGTGACCAGTGGCGGCGGCACCCGGGGAGGGGGAGGAACAGGTATTTATGCCAAGAAAAAGACGAAAGTGGCCCGAGGATGTCGGGCGGATGTCGGGAGGATGTCGGGCGCGGGGCGCGATCAGGCGGCGTGTTCGCGCAGGATCGCCAGCGGCACGATGTCGAGCGCGCGCAGATGCGTGGCGGCCAGGCGCACCTTCGGGGCGCAGCCTTCGTCATGGGCCTGAAGAAAGCGCGCGGCGCACAGGCACCAGTCATCGCCGGGTTTCAGACCGGCAAAGCCGAATTCGGGGCGTGGCGTGCTGAGGTCATTGCCGACATATTTGGAATAGGCCAGAAATTCGGCCGTCATGCGTGCGCAGACCGTGTGGCTGCCCTGATCCTCGGGGCAGGTGTTGCAATGTCCGTCACGGAAGAAGCCTGTGACCGGATCCGTCGAGCAGGACTCGAGCACCCCGCCCAGCACGTTGATTGCCTTGTCCTTGCGGATCATCGTCGCCTCGCTGCCGCCCCGGTTGCACGGACGAGAGTAACATCCGTCCGGAGCGGCGCAAGGGCAAGGATCGTGTCAGATGCCCGGCCGCCCTTATTGGAAGGCGCAGCCCGGGCGCAGGCCGAAGAGCCGGAAGATGCGCGCTGCGGGGCAGAAACCGGTGAAGGCCGACTGGATCAGGTTGACGGCGATGAAGGCAGTGAACCACATCCAGAGCGGCGACACCCAGAGGGTCAGCGCCAGGCTGATGAGGATCATGACGCCGGCAAAGGCCAGCACTGCGCGGTCGAGGGTCATGGCGGTATCCTTTCGCGATGCGTGTCGTTGATTGCCATGTAGGCGATTAACGAAATATATGCAAGATGGTGAATGTGAAATGCTGCGCCGGCACTGTGCCAGGAACCGCGCCAGGAACCGTCAGCGCGCGGCGGTTCAGCGGAAGCGGTTGATGAGCTTTTGCAGGGGGCTGGTTGTGTCGGCGGGCGCGGGTTCGGATTCGGGCGCGGCGGGGGGGTCGGGCGCTGTGTCATCCGGCTTGGCGGTGGGTTTCCTTGCGCGGGGCGGCGTGGTGCGCAGTGCGACGGCGTTCTGAAACCGGGCGCTGTCGCCATCGGCCAGCCAGGGCGCGCCATCGCTGATGCCGCGCAGCACATCGTCCAGCCAGCCCTCATCCGCTTTGGAGAAATCATGCAGGACGTAATGCGCCACCAGTTCCTTGCGCCCCGGATGGCCCACGCCCAGGCGCACGCGCGCATAATCCGCGCCGATATGCTGATGGATCGAGCGCAGCCCGTTATGCCCGGCATGGCCGCCGCCCTGTTTCACGCGCACCTTGCCGGGGGCGAGGTCGATCTCATCGTGAAATACGGTGATGTCGGCCGGGGTCAGCTTGTAAAAGCGCATGGCCTCACCCAGCGATTGGCCACTGAGGTTCATGAAGGTTTCGGGCTTGAGCAGCAGCACCTTTTCGCGCCCCAACCGCCCTTCGCTGACCTGGCCCTGAAACCGGGCCTTCCAAGGGCCGAACCCGTGATCCGCCGCGATCCGGTCCAGCGCCATGAAGCCGATATTGTGCCGGTTGCCGGCGTATTTGGTGCCGGGATTGCCCAGCCCTGCAAAGATCAGCATCAGGGGTTCCGTCGTTGTCGCGTGGGTTTCGCCAGTCGGGCCTGCGGCCGGTGAGGGCGCGATGCCCGCGCGGCCGTCTGGCCATTGTCCCGAATCGGCGCGCGGAATTCAAGGTGTCGCGGTGTTCGGCGCGGTATGGTCCCGCAAAGCAAAAACGCGACCCCGTTTTGCAGGGGCCGCGTTTCAGTGTCGTGAGAATGCGGGCGACAAGAGGATCAGGCCTCTTGCCCGGCCTCTTCCTCGTCGATGGTGGGCACTTCGACGCTTTCTTCTTCATCGTCGTCACCGCCATCGGATTTCAGGGCCGAGGGGGCGGATACGTTGCAGATCATGAAGTCGCGGTCGGCGATGACCAGTCTCGCACCTTCGGGCAGTTCGATATCCGAGATGGTTATCGCGTCGCCGATATTCTCGAGCTTTGTCAGATCGACGGTCAGCGATTCGGGGATGTCGCCGGCGGTCACGATCAGTTCGACCTCGTTGCGGATCGTGGTCAGGACGCCGCCCTTGCGGATCGCGGGGCAGTCTTCCTCGTTCTGGAAATCGATGCCGATGAACAGGTTGATCTGGGTCGTGCGGCGCAGGCGCATCAGGTCGAGATGCGTCGGCAGGTCCTTGACCACGTCGCGCTGAACGTCGCGGCAGATCACGCGCACGTCGTCATGGCCGTCAACCTTGAGGTTGAACAGGGTCGATTTGAACCGGCCTTGTTTCAGCCGCTTGAGCAGGACGTTGAACGGAATGTTGATCGGCAGGGGGTCGACGTCGCCGCCAAAAACGATACCCGGAACCATGCCTTCGCGGCGTGCTGCACGAGCGGCGCCCTTGCCTGTCCCCGTGCGTTCCTGGGCGTGAAGATCAGGAATTTCTCCAGCCATTTTAAGTCTCCAGATGTTGGGGCGGGACTCCTCCAAGGCTGTAGTCCCGCGTGAAGCCGTCGCCTTAGAGGAAATGCGGGCAGATGGGAAGGGAAAAGTTGCGCTGCCGCCCCGGTGCGCAAGGCACGGGGCGGGTCAGGGCGCGGCGCGGGGAGCGGGGCCGCAGAGGCGCCTATTGCCAGCGGTCCGAGAAATCCCTGGGGATCATCAGGATGTCGCTGTTGACCTCATTTATGTTGCGATGGCCGCAAAACGCCATGGAAACATCCAGTTCATTGCGGATGATCTCAAGGGATTTGGTCACGCCGGCCTCGCCCATGGCGCCCAGGCCATAGATATAGGCGCGCCCGATATAGGTGCCCCTGGCGCCCATCGCGATCGCCTTGAGCACGTCCTGACCCGAGCGGATGCCGCTGTCCAGGTGCACTTCGATCCGGTCGCCCACCGCGTCCATGATGGCGGGCAAGGCGCGGATCGACGACAGCGCGCCATCCAGTTGCCGCCCGCCATGGTTGGACACGATGATCGCATCGGCCCCCACATTCAGCGCCTCCAGCGCATCGCGCGGATCAATGATGCCCTTGATGATCAGCGGGCCCTCCCACATCTTGCGGAACTGGCGGATGCGGTCCCAGTCCAGCGTGACATCGAACGCCTCCGCGGTCCAGGAGGTGAGCGAGCCGGGATCGCTGACACCCTTGGCATGGCCAACGATATTGCCGAAAAACCGCCGCTTTGTGCCCAGCATCTCAAGGCCCCAATGCAGCTTGGTCATCATGTTGGCCACCGATTTCACGGTCAGTTTGGGCGGGGCCGAAAGGCCGTTCTTTATGTCCTTGTGGCGCTGGCCAACCACTTGCAGATCGACGGTGATCACCGCCGCCGAACAGTTCGCCGCCTTCGCGCGATCGAACAGGCGCTGCATGAAATCATCGTCCTTGAGGGTATAGACCTGCATCCAGAACGGTTTGGTCGTGTTTTCGGCCACGTCCTCGATCGAGCAGATGGACATGGTGGACAGGGTATAGGGCACGCCGAATTTCTCGGCGGCGCGCGCGGCCTTGATCTCGCCGTCGGCGCTTTGCATGCCGGTCAGCCCGACCGGGGCCAATGCGACCGGCATCGCCACATCCTGACCGATCATCTGGCTGGCGGTCGAGCGGTTCGACATATCGACCGCGATGCGCTGACGCAGCAGGATATCGGCAAAATCGGTGGTGTTGGCGCGGAAGGTCTGTTCGGTGAAACTGCCTGATTCGACGTAATCATAGAACATGCGGGGCGCGCGTCTTGCGTGGATCCGTTTCAGATCGTCGATATTGGTGATGATCGGCATGGCAGCAATCCTGTGGCGGTGGGGTTGTATCGTCGTTATCAATCCTGAGGGACGCAGACAATGACGAAACCATGCGCGCTACCCCCGCCGGGGTTGAGCGCGCGGACGGATTTCGCCACGATGCAGGCGCATCGGGGTGGGTAGGAGGGGAGGGTCGGATCATGGCCAGAACATCGGCATTTCAGGGCGACATGCAGGCGTGGCGGCACGAATTTCATCAGCACCCGGAGCTTGAGTTCGATCTGGGCTGGACCAGCGCAAGGGTTGCGGAACTGCTGAGCGGGTTCGGGCTGGAGGTGCATCGCGGCATCGGGCAATCTGGCGTTGTCGCGGTCCTGCAGAAGGGCAATGGCACGCGCAGCATCGGGTTGCGCGCGGATATGGATGCGTTGCCGATGGATGAGGCCAACAGCTTTGCCCACCGCTCGCAAACTCCGGGAAAGATGCATGCCTGCGGGCATGACGGGCATATGGCGATGCTGCTGGGGGCCGCGGCCTGTCTGGCCCAGCAGGGCGAATTCAGCGGCCGGGTGGTGTTCATCTTTCAGCCCAACGAGGAATTCGGACAGGGCGCGGCGGCGATGATCGAGGACGGGCTGTTCGAGCGGTTCCCGGTCGATGCGGTCCATGCCATGCACAACATGCCCGGCCTGCAAGTGGGCCGGTTCGAGACCCGGACCGGGCCGATGACCGCCAGCGAGGCGCTGTTCGAGATCGAGATCACCGCGCGTGGCGGTCATGCGGCGCTGCCCCATATGGGGGTGGATGCGATTACCGTCGGGGCCGAAATGGTGAACGCGCTGCAAACCATCGTGGCGCGCAAGCTGGACCCGGCGCAGAACGGTGTGGTGTCGGTGACCGAATTCGTCACCGACGGGCGGCGCAATGTCCTGCCGGGGCGGGCCAGCCTGCGCGGCGATTGCCGCGCGCTGACGCAAGAGACCAACGCCGCGATCGAGGACCGGATGCGCCGGATCGTGGCCGGGATCGCCATGGCGCATGACGTCAGCGCGACGTTGACATATGACACGATCTTTGAGCCGACGATCAACAGCGCCGGACCGACAGCCGACGCGGTGCGCGCGGCGGGGGTGGTCGGGCAGGTGCAGGGCGCCGCACCACCCAAGCTGTTTTCCGAGGATTTCGCCCATATGGCCGCAGTCGTGCCCGGCTGCTTCATCCTGAGCGGCAACGGGGTGGAGGGCAGCGCCGCGCGCCCGCTGCACTCGGCCGACTATGATTTCAACGATGCGGCATTGGTGCCGGGATCGTCGTTCTGGGTGGAACTGGTGGAGCAGACCCTGGGCGAGCGCAGGTGAAGAGTCCTGATGCCTTCGGCGAGGATATTTTCAGCCAGAAGAAACGGCTGGCTGAGAGTGTGCTGGGGTGAATGCCTGGCACCTGGTGAGGGAGCCGCGCCTCAGCTTTCGGGGATGAGAGAGCGCAGGACCGCCTTGGCGCTGTCGCTGTTCCAGTGCGCATCGCCCTGCATCCGGGCGATTTCAGTGCCGGTGGGGTCGATCAGCACGGTGATCGGCAGGCCGAACACGCCCATGGCGCGGGCCAGTTTCTGGCTGGGGTCGCGGTGCAGCGGCAGGTTCTGGACGCCGATTTCGGCAAAGAACGCCTCGATCGCGGGCAGCGGATTGCGCCCGGTTGCGATGGTCAGCACCTCGAAGCCGTCGCCGCCGAACTGGGTCTGAAGGTCGTCGAGCATCGGCATTTCCGCGCGGCAGGGCGCGCACCATGTGGCCCAGAAATTGACCAGCAGCAGCTTGCCCCGGTAATCGGCCAGGGTGGCGGGATTGCCGTCCTGCGCCGTGAAGGTTTCGGCCGGGACCGGCCGGGCGGTGTCGTGAAAGCTGAGTTTCTTCATGTCGCCTTGCAGCATCGCGGTCTGCGCGCTGTGGTCCAGCATGCGCGGGGCGGCAGTTTCGGGGGTGCGAAGGCCAAAGAATGCGGCGGCTGCAATTGCGCCGATGCCTGCGGCGATATAAAGGGGGTTGAGACCGAAAATACGCATGTTTCCTCCGAAAGGGGCACCTGATGGCAGATAAATCCTCGAACCAGATGTGGGGCGGCCGCTTTGCCGCCGGTCCGGACGCGATCATGGAGGCGATCAACGCCTCGATCGGGTTTGACAAGCGGATGGCGGCACAGGACATCGCCGGATCGAGGGCCCATGCCGCGATGCTGGCGGCCACGGGCATCGTGAGTGATAGAGATGCCGACGCGATGAGGGAAGGCCTGCTCACGGTGTTGTCAGAAATAGAGGGTGGCACGTTCAGGTTTTCCACCGCGCTGGAGGACATTCACATGAATGTCGAGTCGCGCCTGAAAGAGGTGATCGGCGAGGCGGCGGGGCGTTTGCACACCGGTCGGTCGCGCAATGATCAGGTGGCGACGGATTTTCGCCTGTGGGTGCGCGATCAGCTGGATGCCACCGAGGGCGCGCTGATCGCGCTGATGCGCGCATTGCTGGGACAGGCCGAGGCGGGCGCGGATTGGGTGATGCCCGGTTTCACCCATCTTCAGGTCGCCCAGCCCGTGACATGGGGGCATCACATGATGGCCTATGTCGAGATGTTCGCCCGTGACCTCAGCCGGGTGCGCGATGCGCGCGTGCGGATGAACGAATGTCCGCTGGGGGCGGCGGCGCTGGCGGGGACGTCGTTTCCTGTCGACCGCCACATGACGGCGCGCGACCTGGGGTTCGACCGGCCCAGTGCGAATTCGCTGGATGCGGTCAGCGACCGCGATTTCGCGCTGGAATTTCTGAGCGCGGCGAGCATCTGCGCCATGCATCTCAGCCGGTTTGCCGAAGAGCTGGTGATCTGGTCCAGCGCGCAGTTCCGCTTTGTCGCGCTGTCGGACCGGTTTTCGACCGGTTCCAGCATCATGCCGCAAAAGAAGAATCCCGATGCGGCCGAGTTGATCCGCGCCAAGGTGGGGCGGATTTTCGGGGCCAATGTCGCCTTGATGATGGTGATGAAGGGGCTGCCGCTGGCCTATTCCAAGGACATGCAGGAGGACAAGGAGCAGGTCTTCGACGCCGCTGACAACCTCATGCTGGCGCTGGCGGCGATGGAGGGGATGGTGCGCGACATGTCGGCCAACCGGGGCAATCTGGAGCGGGCGGCGGCCACCGGGTTTTCGACGGCGACCGATCTTGCCGATTGGCTGGTGCGGGTGCTGGACATGCCGTTTCGGGATGCGCATCATGTGACGGGTGCGCTGGTGGCGATGGCCGAGGCCAAGGGCTGTGATCTGCCCGATCTTTCCCTTGAGGACATGCAATCGGTGGATGGGCGTATCGAGGCCGGTGTTTTCGACGTGCTGGGCGTGCATAATTCTGTGGCGAGCCGCACCAGCTATGGTGGCACTGCCCCCGATCAGGTGCGCGCGCAGATCAAACGCTGGCAGGAGGTGTTGGGATGAGGCGATTGATGGGTCTTTCACGGTTGATTCTGGTCGGGCTGTTCGTGGCGGGATGCGGCGCGGACGGGCCCCCCATCCAGCCCTCGATGAGCGCGAGTGTCGGGGTCGGGACCAGTGGTGTGCATGGCTCCACAAATGTCAGGGCGACGCGGGGAAACATGAGTCTGGGCGTCGGGCTGGGCCTGTGATGACTGATGGCTGACGCCGGGTATCGGGGCCAAGGGCCGTGCCGGAGCGGGCGCGGCATGCGGGGCTGATGTTGGCGCATCAGGTATTTTTACCAAGAAAAAGCGGGCGCAGGAAAGATCGGTGCGCTGGAAAGATTGGGGCAGGATGGATCATTTTCTCTATCGGGACGGTATGTTGTATGCTGAGGACGTGTCTGTGGCCGAGATTGCCGCGCAGGTGGGCACGCCGTTTTATCTCTATTCCACCGCCACGCTGGAGCGGCATTACAGGCTGTTCGAAGAGGCGCTGGCCGGTCTGGACCATCTGGTCTGCTTTGCGATGAAAGCCGCCAGCAATCAGGCGATCCTGACCACGCTGGCCCGGTTGGGCGCGGGCATGGATGTGGTCAGCGGTGGTGAGTATCTGCGCGCGCGTGCCGCCGGCGTGCCGGGCGACAAGATCGTGTTTTCCGGCGTCGGCAAGACCCGCGACGAGATGCGTCTGGCGCTGGAGGGTGGCATCCGGCAGTTCAATGTCGAGAGCGAGCCGGAAATGGCGGCGCTGAACGAGGTGGCGCTGGAATTGGGGGTGCGTGCGCCGATCACGGTGCGGCTGAACCCGGATGTGGATGCCAGGACCCATGCCAAGATCGCCACCGGCAAGAGCGAAAACAAGTTCGGCATTCCGATTTCGCGCGCGCGCGAGGTTTACGCCGAGGCCGCGGCGCTGCCGGGGTTGGAGGTGATCGGGATCGACATGCATATCGGCAGTCAGCTGACCGATCTCGAGCCATTTCGCCAGGCCTTTGGCAAGCTGGCGGAGATGACAGAGACGCTGCGCGCGGATGGGCATGACATCCGGCGGCTGGACCTGGGGGGCGGGCTGGGCATTCCCTATACGCGCTCCAATGAATCGCCGCCGCTGCCGTTGGAATATGGCGCGATGATCCGCGAAACGCTGGGCCATCTGGGGTGTGAGATCGAGATCGAGCCGGGGCGTCTGGTGGCCGGAAATGCCGGGATCATGGTCAGCGAGGTGATCTATGTGAAATCGGGCGAGGGGCGCGATTTCCTGATCCTTGATGCGGCGATGAATGATCTGATCCGCCCGGCGATGTATGACGCCTGGCATGACATCATCCCGGTGCGCGAGCCCGCGCCGGGGATCGAGCAGCAGCCCTATGACATCGTCGGTCCGGTCTGTGAGACCGGTGATACCTTTGCCAGGGCGCGCATGATGCCGCTCCTGCGCGCCGGGGATCTGGTGGCGTTTCGCAGTGCCGGGGCTTATGGCGCGGTCATGGCGAGCGAGTATAACACCCGCCCGCTGATCCCCGAAGTTCTGGTGCATGGGCATCAATTCGCCGTCATTCGGGCGCGCCCGACCTTTGACGAAATCATAAATCGCGATACCATACCTGAATGGCTGTGACACAGCGCGTGTTCGCGGCCATCACCCAGGCCCCTTTGGGAGCGCTAGATGGCCCGACGACATGACCTTGCCGATCCGGTAGACGCGCGGCTGCGTTGGCCCGTGACCCTGACATGGGCCGGGCTGATGGCCGAGCGGGTTGTGCGCGCGTTCTGGCCGCTATGGTGCGTTGTCGCGTTGTCGGCGGCGGCGCTGATGATGGGGTTTCACGAATTGCCGATGATCGAGGCCGTCTGGGTCGCGATGGTTCTGGCGCTCGTTGCCGCGATCGTATTCGCGGTGCTGGGGGCGCGCCGGTTCCGCTGGCCGCGCCGGGCCGAGGCGCTGGCGCGGATGGATGCGCTGATGCCGGGCCGCCCGCTGGCGGCGTTGCGCGACCGCCAGGCGATCGGCGCGGGCGACGCCGCCTCCGAGGAATTGTGGCGTGTGCATCTGGCCCGCATGGCGCGCGCGGCGGCACAGGCGCGCGCCGCGGGGCCCGATCTGAAGCTGTCGTCGCGCGATCCGTTCGGGCTGCGTTATATCGCGCTGTTGGGGCTGATTGTGGGGCTGTTGTTCGGCTCGATCTGGCGGGTGGGCGATGTGGCCGGTATCGCGCCGCGCGGCGCCGCGCAAGGTGCTGCCGCCCCGGCATGGGAAGGCTGGATCGAGCCGCCGCGCTATACTGGCCTGCCCAGCCTCTATCTGGGCGATCAGAAGGGCGTCATCCGCGCCCCGGAGGGCAGCCGGATCACCCTGCGCCTTTACGGAAAAGCGGGCGCGCTGAGCGTGGACGAGACGGTTTCGGGACGCACGGAGGATGTGGGCGCGGCCACCGATCCCGAGCAGGGCTTTGACATCACCCGCAGCGGCCGGCTGCGCATCGACGGCCCCGGCGGAGCAAGCTGGGAGATCATCGCCCAGGGCGATGCGCCGCCTGCCGTCAGGCTGGGCGATGAGGGTGCGCGCACCAGCTTTGAGGGCCAGATGAGCCAGCCCTTCGAGGCAAAGGACGATTACGGCGTTGTCACGGGCCAGGCGCGGTTTCGGCTCAACCTTGACGCTGTGGCGCGCGCTCACGGGCTGGCCACGCCGCCGGATCCGCGCGCCGCGATTGATCTGGACCTGCCGATGCCGATCAGCGGCAGCCGGACGCAGTTCAGCGAGACCTTGGTTGAGGATCTGTCGCAGCACCCTTGGGCGCATCTGCCCGTCACCCTGCAGATCGAGGTGCGCGATGCACGGGATCAGATCGGACAGACCCCGCCCGAGGACATGACCCTGCCGGCGCGGCGCTTTTTCGATCCGCTGGCGGCGGCGGTGATCGAGCAGCGCCGCGATCTGCTGTGGGCGCGCGCGAATGGCGCGCGGGTGGCGCAGATCCTGCGCGCGATCTCGCATCGCCCCGAAGAGGGGCTGTTCCGCACGAACGCGGCCTATCTGCGGATGCGCACGATCCTGCGCCGGCTGGAAAGCCGGATCTCGCATGATGCGCTGACGCCTGAGGCGCAGGACGAGTTGGCCGCCGCCCTGTGGGATCTGGCGCTGATGCTGGAGGATGGCGATATCGGCGACGCGCTGGAGCGGATGCGCGAGGCGCAGGAACGGCTGAGCGAGGCGATGAAGAACGGCGCGAGCGATGAGGAAATCGCGCGGCTCATGCAGGATCTGCGCGATGCCACACAGGATTATCTGCGCCAGAAAACCCAGCAGGCCGAGCGGGACAGCGACACCGACGAACCTGACCGCGGCGCGCAGGAGCGGATGCAACTGACCCAGGAAGACCTGCAGCGGATGATGGACCGTATCCAGGACCTGATGGAACAGGGCCGCATGGCCGAAGCTGAACAGGCGCTCAGGGAATTTCAGGAGATGATGGAAAACCTGCGCGTCACCCAAGGTCAGGGCGGCAAGGACGGCTCACCGGGGCGGGAGGCGATGGAGGGGCTGGCCGATACCCTGCGCCAGCAACAGGGGCTGTCGGATCAGGCGTTCCGTGATTTGCAGGAACAGTTCAACCCCGGCGCGCAGGCGGGCCAGAGCCAGCAGAACGAGGGCCGGAGCGGCGGCGAGGGCCGCGGTCAAAGCCATGATGGTCAGAGTGGCGAAGGCGGCGGCGACGGTCAGCAGCAAGGTCAGGGCAAATCCGGCGAGGGGGCCGAGGGATCGCTGGCCGAGCGCCAGGAGGCGCTGCGCCGCGAGCTTGAGCGTCAGCGCAGCACCCTGCCCGGTGGCGGTGGTGAGGCGGGCGAGCAGGCGCGCGAGGCGCTGGAACGCGCCGGGCGCGCCATGGAGGGCGCCAGACAGGCACTGGAGGGGCGCGATCTGGCCGAGGCGATTGACCGCCAGTCCGAGGCGATGGAGGCCTTGCGCGACGGGATGCGCAATCTGGGCGAGGCCATGGCCCGGCAGGACACCCCGCCCGGCGGTCAGGGGCAGGCGCGCGGTTCCGAGGGCGCGCAGCAATCCGATCCGCTGGGTCGCAGGCCGGGGGTGCGCAATCAGGCGGGCACGCAGGACAGCCTGTTGCAGGGCGAGGACGTGTATCGGCGCGCGCGTGAATTGCTGGACGAGATCCGCCGCCGCACCGGTGAAACCGACCGCCCCGAGGCCGAGCGTGGCTATCTGGAACGCCTGCTCGAGCGGTTCTGAGCTGAAGGCCCGCGTCTCAGGTCAAAAGCAAAACGCTTTGGGCTGGCTGCCCGTCAGCCCGCCGTTTTGCGGATCTGTGGGCGCAGCGCGAATACCACTTCGGACAGCGCGGCGAGAATGATCAGCGCGCCGCCCGCGGCCTGCATCAAGCCGAACACCTCATCCAGCAACAGCGCGCCCGACGCCACGCCGGACAGGATTTCCATCGTGAACAGAAAGCTCAGCAAGGCCGGCGAGAGGCGCTGTGCGCTCCACAGCGTCAGGAACAGGATCGGCAGCACATAGGCCGCCCCGACCAGCGCCGCCTTGAGCGAGACAAGCACCGGGACCATGGGCATGATCGCCTCGGCGCGCAGCGCGGCGACAAGGGCCGCGACCAGCGCTGCCGCCAGAACCGTCGCCAGGGTCAGCGGCAGGGCGGATGATTTCGCCCCGGTAAAGATCAGCGCCGCCCCCACGGCCCAGGCCACGCCCGACCCGACCGCCATCAGATCGCCCGCGCCAAGCGAGGCTAGCGATACATCGCCCCCCAGCACCAGAAACGCCCCGCTCAGCGACATCGCCAGCGTCACGGTCGCCGACCAGTGCCAGCGCCGGCCCATGAAGGCCCATTCGATGATCTTGCCCCATGCCGGTGCGATGTAGAACAGCAGGATCACCCGCACCACATCCGACAGGGTCAGCGCCACGGAATAGGTGGCCGCCGCCACCCCGACCAGCGCCGCCCCGGCAATGGCGCGCGACCCGATGCGCAGCGACGTGCGCGAGACCGCGATATAAATGATCAGCAAACCCGCCGCGCCCAGATTCATCAGCATTCCGGCCTGCGCGCCGCTCAGGCCCTGCACCTCGAGATAGCGGATCGGAATCCACCACACGCCCCACAGGATCGCGGACAGAAATGTCAGCGCGACCGGCGCCAGCTGGGAAGTGGGGGTCGTGGGCATGTCGATAGGGCCTTCATGGCGATCAGGACTGGTCCGCAGACCACGGTTCAGCTGCCGGTCTGTCCCGAGGCCATGATGTCGAACCACGCCATCAGCGCGGCGACCTTGCCATTCAGCGATTGACGCAGCGCGTTCACCATCGCCACATAATCACTCAGGACATCGCCAAGTACCGGAACCATGCGCGCAATCTGCGGCGCAAAGACATAGACCAGGGTCAGCAGCACGGCGAGGGTGACCATCATCAGGAAACCGCGCCGGAATCCGCCCTTGCGCGGCTGGATCTGACCGTCATCGGCATAGGCGTCTTCGGTGGGGGCGGTGTCCTCTTCGTCCTCGCCCGAGCGCAGCGAGGAATTGATTTCCTCGATGTCGGGCAGCAGGCTGCGCCGCGAGGTCGGGTCGATCGCGGCCAGTTCGATTTCGGTGGGCTCGCCGCGCAGCTTGGCCATGCGGGCATGGGCCTCGCGGGCGCGTCTTTCGTTGCCGTCATCGACCGCGTCCAGGCCCAGCTCGGGCTGGGATTCCAGCCCGCTGCCGGTGTCCTGTGCGCGTGCGCGGGCCTCGCGGGCGGCCTCTTCGCGCAGGACATTTGCCACGTCGGGGTCAAGTTCGCGGCGCTGGGCCGGATCGGGGGCAGGCGCCTCGGATTGCGGTTTCAGTGCGTGGGATGGTTCGCCTTGCGGGGCAGGATCAGTGTCCGCATCGGCGGGGCTGTCCGCGTCGGTGCGGGCGCTGTCGGGGTCGTCCGCCGGCTCTGGCTCGGGGGTGTCCCATGTCAGGGTGGCGTCCGCGGCCTCATCGCGCTCGTCTTCGGGGGTATGGTCGCGGTGATGCTGAAACCAGGTATCGCCGCAATTGGAGCATTGCACGTCGCGCCCCGATTGCGGAATCACATCCTCGGGAACCTCGTATTGCGCACCACAATTCGGGCAAGTCAGCCTCATATATCCACCTGTCGTCTGTCCCCAACGCCGGACAACTGTCGTCGCCACACACCATAAGTTGTAACCGACCGGCGGAAAAGAGCAAAGGAATTGCGAGGCATGATTGCATGACAGCGCGGGGTCGGGCATTTAGGACTCAGTGAGAAAACCAAGGGGCTGCCTGTGATCGAGCTGGAAAATGTGGCCTACAGCTATGGCGGGGCCGAGCTTCTGAGTGACATAACGCTCAAGTTGCAGCCCGGATCGTTTCATTTCCTGACCGGGCCTTCGGGGGCGGGCAAGACCACGCTGCTGAAACTGTGCTATGGCGCGCTGATCCCGACGGCGGGCTATGCGCGCTTGTTTGGCGCCGATGTGCGCGAGATGGAGCGCGACGACGTGGCGCTGGCGCGGCGCCGGATCGGCGTGGTGCATCAGGATTGCCGGTTTCTGGATCACCTCAGCGTGGCCGACAACATCGCCCTGCCGCTGACTGTATCGGGGCGCGACATGCTGTCCGAGATTGCCAATCTCAAGGAACTGACCGGCTGGGTCGGCCTGACCGAGCGCGCCGGGGCCCTGC
>CAKSUL010000031.1 GCA_934501475.1 uncultured Roseovarius sp.
GCGTTGACCGCCGTGTCCGATTCGGGCGAGCCGGCGCGGCTGGCCGATCTGGTGGCCGGGCATCTGGGCATCGAGGTTGCGCAGAAACAGGATCTTCTGGAGACGCTTTCGGTCAGCGAGCGGCTGGAAAAGGTCTATGGGCTGATGCAGGGCGAAATGTCGGTGCTGCAGGTCGAGAAAAAGATCAAGACCCGCGTCAAGAGCCAGATGGAGCGCACGCAGCGCGAATATTATCTGAATGAGCAGATGAAGGCCATTCAGAAGGAGCTGGGCGATGGTGAGGAAGGCGAGGGCGAACTGGCCGAGCTGGAAGCGCGCATCAAGGAAACCAAGCTGAGCAAGGAAGCGCGCGAAAAGGCCGAGGGCGAGCTGAAAAAGCTGAAGAACATGAGCCCGATGAGCGCCGAGGCGACCGTTGTGCGCAATTATCTCGACTGGATGCTGTCGATCCCGTGGGGCGTGAAATCGCGCGTCAAGAAGGATCTGGCACGCGCCGAAAAGATCCTGGATGACGATCACTATGGGCTGGAAAAGGTCAAGGAACGCATCGTCGAATACCTTGCGGTGCAGCAACGCTCCAAGAAGCTGAAGGGCCCGATCATGTGCCTTGTCGGCCCTCCGGGCGTGGGCAAGACCAGCCTGGGCAAATCCGTGGCGCGTGCGACGGGGCGCGAATTCATCCGTATCTCCCTGGGTGGGGTGCGCGATGAATCCGAGATCCGCGGCCACCGGCGCACCTATATCGGCTCGATGCCGGGCAAGATCATTCAGGCGCTGAAAAAGGCGAAGACGACCAACCCGCTGATCCTGCTGGATGAAATCGACAAGATGGGCCAGGATTTCCGGGGCGACCCGGCCTCGGCGATGCTTGAGGTGCTGGACCCGGAACAGAACTCGACCTTCGTCGACCACTATCTGGAGGTCGAATATGACCTCAGCAACGTGATGTTCCTGACCACGTCCAACAGCTATAACATGCCGGGTCCGTTGCTGGACCGGATGGAGATCATTCCGCTGGCCGGCTATACCGAGGACGAAAAGCGCGAGATCGCCAAGCAGCACCTGTTGCAAAAGCAGATCGACAATCACGGGCTGCGCGCCAAGGAGTTCGAACTGACCGATGCGGCACTGACCGACATCATCCGCTACTATACCCGCGAGGCAGGCGTGCGGAACCTTGAGCGTGAGATCGCCAAGCTGGCGCGCAAGGCGGTGACGAAGATCATCAAGAAGGAGGCGACGCAGATCATCGTGACGCCGGAGAACCTGAGTGATTTTCTCGGTGTGCGCAAATACAAGTTCGGTCTGGCCGAAGAGCGGGATCAGGTCGGGGTCGTGACGGGGCTGGCCTATACCTCGGTCGGGGGCGAGTTGCTGAACATCGAGGCGCTGCGCCTGCCGGGCAAGGGGCGGATGAAAACCACCGGCACGCTGGGCGACGTGATGAAGGAATCGATCGATGCGGCCAGTTCCTATGTCCGCTCGATCGCGCCCGAAATCGGGATCAAACCGCCGCGCTTCGAGAAATGGGACATCCACGTTCACGTCCCCGAAGGCGCTACCCCCAAGGACGGGCCAAGCGCCGGTCTGGCCATGGTCACGTCGATCGTGTCGGTCCTGACCGGGATTCCGGTGCGTAAGGACATCGCCATGACCGGCGAGGTCACGCTGCGCGGCAATGCCCTGCCGATTGGCGGGTTGAAGGAGAAGCTGCTCGCGGCGCTGCGCGGCGGGATCAAGACCGTGCTCATTCCGCAGGAGAATGAGAAGGATCTGGTCGAGATCCCCGATAACGTCAAGGAAGGGTTGGAGATCATCCCGGTGACCCATGTCCGTGATGTGCTGCGTCTGGCGCTGACCCGCGTGCCCGAGCCGGTGGAATGGGACGAGGCCGCAGAAGAGGCTGCTGCCACCGAGGCGGCGCTCAAGGCGGGCGGCGGTGGATCGGCGGCGACAACCCACTGATCCGACTGCACCGACCCGATTGCGATAACGATAGGAAAAGGCACCTCAAACGGGGTGCCTTTTTCGTTTCAGACCGGGCTGTCCGATGTGCCGACGCGGCGCAGATCAGGCAGCAGATCGCGATACATCTTTTCTGCGCGCCGGATGCGCGAGGCGGGCAAGGCCAGGGTTTCGACCCGGATCAGCGCCTCGAAGGCGATCAGGAAGGGCAGGAACAGACCTCGTTCTTCTGGTGACAGATCAAAGGCTTGTGCGAAACACTTGATCCCGACGCCATCCACGCCCAGGCATCTGCTTCGCGAGGGAAACATCCGCCGCCGCCCCATATGCATCAGGAACCTGGCCATGTCCTTGTAGATCGGCAACCGGCCCGATCCGCCACAATCCAGCCCGGTCAGGCGCGTCCCGTTGAGGATCAGGTTGTTGGGATGCAGATCGCCATGGCTGATCGCCGTCCGCCAGCGATGGCCGTCAATCAGCCCCCCGATCCGGCGCATTTCGTCCAGCACGCGGGCCTCCTGGTCGCGCAGATGGGCGAAGGGCTGCGCTTGCGCGGACCTGGCGGCACGGTTGATCCATCCCTGACTTTTGATCAACTGCCAATCCTCGGACAGCCGGGTGCTGTGGCGATGCCATTCTGCCGCGCGCTGCATGGCGTCGATGCGCGCCGGCTTGGCGGCGGTGGTAAAATGCTTCATCAGCGGGGTGCCGGTGATTTCGCCCATCACCAATAGGCCGTGTTCCGCGTTGAAATGCACCGGTTCGGGCGTGCGATAATCGCCATCGGACATATGCGGCCAGAGGCGGCACAGTTCATCCCATTCCTTGGCGGCGGATCTGTCACCCTGGGTGAGGATCATCCGGTAAATAACTGATCTTGCGTCCAATTCACCCCGAAAAATCGCGCGCTTGTCCGGCACCAGACGCAGCAGATCGCCAAGAACGGCATCGCGCAGACGCGGATCTCTGGCGCGCGCGGCCTCAAACCGGGCGGCGATATCCAGCATCGCGTCAAGATCGGGCAGGTTGGGCGGGGGGTCCTGGGCCATGATGCACTGTCCCGCACGTCTTTGAGGGCGTCAACCGAATTGAACACGGGGCCTGCCCCGGCTATGTTGACCCTGTAACACGCCAGAAGGATGCCTCAGATGAGCGATACCAAACCCGACACCCCATCACAGAGCCCGGTCGATGAGATGTCCTTTGAACAGGCGATGGCCGAACTGGAGCAGGTGGTCGGCAAGCTGGAACGCGGCGATGTGGCGCTGGATCAGTCGATCACCCTTTACGAGCGGGGCGCGGCCTTGAAAAAACGTTGCGAAACCAAGCTGAAAGAGGCCGAAGAAAAGGTCGCGGCACTCACCCTTGACGGTGATGGGCAGCCCACCGGCGTGACCCCGCTGGACGGTGTCTGAGCGATGAAGACACGCCAGCTTTATGTTGCGGCGCAGGTCGGCGCGCATCTGAGCGCCATGCTGGCGCCCTTTGGCACAGGTGCCGTCGCGCAGGCGATGCGCTATGGCGTGGCGGGCGGCAAGCGGATCCGCGCCCTTCTGGTGATGGAGAGTGCGCGCTTGCATTTCATCCCCGACTCCCGCGCGATCTGGCCGGCCAGCGGGATCGAGGCGCTGCATGCCTATAGCCTGATCCATGACGATCTGCCCTGCATGGACGACGATGACGAACGCCGCGGCCGCCCCACCGTGCATGTGCGTTGGGGTGATGCGGTTGCGGTTCTGGCGGGCGATGCGCTGCAGGCGCTGGCGTTTGAATTGACGCTGCATCCCGAAGGGGCGGCCCGTGGGAGCGTGCGCGCCGAACTGGGCCTGACACTGGCGCGCGCTGCGGGCGGGCAGGGGATGGTGCTGGGGCAGGCGCTTGATATTGCTGCCGAAACCGCGGCCAAACCCCTCACGCTGGATGAGATCAGCCTGCTTCAGGCGGGCAAGACCGGCGCGCTGTTTGAATGGTCCGCCGCCGCCGGGGCGCGTATGGCCGGGGCCGATCCCGACCGGCTGATCCGATATGCGCGCGCGCTCGGGCTGGCCTATCAGATCCGCGACGACATCATCGACGTGACCGGCGATGCGCGCACCGCCGGCAAGAAACTGGGCAAGGATGCGGCGGCGGGCAAGGCGACCTTCGTGTCGCTCCTGGGGATTGAGGGCGCCACGCGACGCGCCGAAGCCCTGGTTGACGTCGCCTGCGAGGCGCTATCTGTATACGGGAGCGAAGCGCACTGCTTGCAGCAGGTCGCGCGCTTCGCTATCTCGCGGCAAGGCTGACGCCGACCGCCCTGACCGAAATCGCCCCGAGGAGGGCAGGATCCCATGTCTGACCGCCCCAAGACCCCGCTGCTGGACGAGGTTCACAGCCCCGCTGACCTCAAGCGGCTGTCGGATTCGAATCTCAGGCGGCTGGCGGATGAATTGCGGGCCGAAACCATCAGCGCCGTGTCGGAAACCGGCGGACATCTGGGCGCGGGGCTGGGGGTGGTCGAACTGACCGTGGCGCTGCATGCGGTGTTCGACGCACCGCGCGACAAGATCATCTGGGACGTCTCGCATCAGTCCTATCCGCACAAGATCCTGACCGGGCGGCGTGACCGCATCCGCACGATACGGCAAAAGGACGGGCTCAGCGGCTTCACCAAGCGCAGTGAATCGCCCTATGATCCGTTCGGCACCGCCCACAGCTCCACCTCGATTTCCGCCGCACTCGGCTTTGCCGTGGCGCGCGATCTGGGCGGCGCCTGTGAGACCGGCCATGGCGATGCCATCGCGGTGATCGGGGACGGCGCGATGAGCGCGGGCATGGCATTCGAGGCGATGAACAACGCGGGCGAACTGAAAAAACGCCTGATCGTGATCCTGAATGACAATGAAATGTCGATCGCCCCGCCGGTGGGGGCGTTTTCATCCTATCTTTCGCGGCTCTATGCCGAGGCCCCGTTTCAGGATCTCAAGGCCGCCGCCAAGGGCGCCGTCTCCCTGCTGCCCCCGCCATTCCAGGAGGGCGCGCGCCGCGCCAGGGACATGCTCAAGGGGCTGGCCGTGGGCGGCACCCTGTTCGAGGAATTGGGTTTTTCCTATGTGGGGCCGATTGACGGGCACGATATGGACCAATTGCTGGCCGTGCTGCGCACCGTGCGTCAGCGCGCCACCGGCCCGATCCTGATCCACGCGCTGACCCGCAAGGGCAAGGGCTATGGCCCCGCCGAAGGCGCGCGCGACGGCGGCCATGCCACCGCGAAATTCGACCCCCGCACCGGCAAGCAGAAAAAGCCGCCCAGCAACGCGCCCACCTATACGTCGGTCTTTGCCCGCGCCCTGCTGGATCACGCCGCCAAGGATGACCGCATCTGCGCCGTGACCGCCGCCATGCCCGAGGGAACCGGCCTGAACCTGCTTGAAGATCGCTACCCAAGCCGTTGTTTTGATGTCGGTATCGCCGAACAACATGCGGTGACCTTTGCCGCCGGGATGGCCGCCGGGGGGCTGCGCCCGTTCTGCGCGCTCTATTCCACCTTCCTGCAACGCGGCTATGATCAGGTGGTGCATGACGTCGCCATCCAACGCCTGCCGGTGCGCTTTGCGATTGACCGCGCCGGGCTGGTCGGGGCCGATGGGGCCACCCATGCGGGCAGCTATGATGTGGCGTTTCTGGCCAACCTGCCGGGTTTCGTGGTCATGGCCGCCGCCGATGAGGCCGAACTGGTGCATATGGTCGCCACCGCCGCGGTGCATGATTCCGGGCCGATCGCGTTTCGTTATCCGCGCGGCGAAGGCGAGGGCGTCGAAATGCCCGAAACCGGCATCCCGCTGGAAATCGGCAAGGGCCGCGTCATCCAGAAGGGCAGCCGCGTTGCCCTGCTCAGCTATGGCACCCGCCTTGGCGAGGCGCGCCGCGCCGCTGAATCGCTGGCCGCACGCGGCATCACGCCCACCATTGCCGATGCCCGCTTTGCCAAACCGCTGGACCGCGACATGATCCTGGACCTCGCCGCCAATCACGAAGGGTTGATCACCATCGAGGAAGGCGCCGTCGGCGGCTTTGGCAGCCATGTCGCACAGCTTCTGTCAGATGAGGGCGTGTTCGATCACGGGCTGAAATTCCGCTCGATGGTGCTGCCGGATGTGTTCATCGACCAGGCCAGCCCGGCGGACATGTACCGCGTCGCCGGCCTTGACGCCGCGCATATCGAGTCCAAGGTGCTTGAGGTTCTGGGCGTCGCGCAGATCTCTGACCGGCGGGCCTGATCGCGCTTGGCGCCGCTTTCTTCTTTGCAAAAATACTCGGATAACCCGCCGTCAGACCGAGAGCCGCGTGCTATGCGAGCCGCGCTCGCGATAGGGGGTGGTGTTGTAATGCGCGCGGTAGCATTTCGAGAAATGCGACGGCGATGAGAACCCGCAGGCCAGCGCCACGTTGATCACCGTCATATCGGTCTGCATCAACAGGTTGCGCGCCTTTTGCAGGCGCAATTCCATGTAATACCGCTTGGGTGAGCGGCTGAGATAGCGGCGGAACAGGCGTTCCAGCTGTCTGGTGGACATGCCTGCATCCTTGGCCAGGATCGAGGGCGAAATCGGCTCTTCGATATTGGCCTCCATCATCTGGATGACCTGGCTCAGCTTGGGATGGCGCACGCCGATCCGGGTGGGCACCGACAGGCGCTGCGTGTCCTGATCGGTGCGGATCGACGAATAGATCAGCTGATCCGCCACCGCATTGGCCAGTTTCTCGTCATAATCATCGGCGATCAGGTTCAGCATCAGGTCGATCGACGACGTGCCCCCGGCGGTCGTCATGCGGTTGCCATCCACCGTGAACACCGATTTGGTCAGGTTGACGTCCTCGAACTCCTCGGCAAAGCTGTCGTGGTTTTCCCAGTGGATGGTGGCGCGCTTGCCCTCCAGCAGGCCGGCGCGGGCCATGACATAGGACGCGGTGCACAGCCCGCCGATCTTGACCCCGCGGCGCGCTTCGCGGCGCACCCAGTTCAGCAGGCGCTTGCTGGTGGCGGCCTGGATATCCACCCCGCCACAGAGCAGGATCGTATCCTCGCGCTGCATTTCCTCAAGCTGCATGTCAAGGCTGAAGCGCGCCCCGGCCGAGCAGGCCACCGTGTCGTCGGAATCTCCGCACACCACCCATTCATACAATGTCTTTCCCGCAACGCGGTTGGCGATGCGCAGGCATTCGATCGCGGCGGCGAAACTGAGCAGGGTGAACCTGTCGAGCAGAACAAAAACAAAGCGGCGGGGGATGTCCTTCGCCTCTCTCTGGCTTTTCAATGCAACGTCCTGCATCGCTTGCGACTCCTGATGGTCGTTTCCCGCTTGTTTCGTCTTCGGACAAACCCGACCAAAACACAAGGGCCACGCAGTTGATTTGCATCAATTCGCGAAAACCTTATATGGTGTTCCAGACCCCGGGCCCGTATAACGCCCGCGCATACCATCCTACTAGCGGAGACAGAGACAATGACAGAATGGCAGAAATTCGACTGGCGCGCCAAACCGCGGGTGCAGATGCCGGATTATACCGACGCCGCGGCCCTTTCCGACGCCGAGTCCCGCCTGTCGCAATATCCGCCGCTGGTCTTTGCCGGCGAAGCGCGCCACCTCAAGGCCCAGTTGGGTGCGGCCGCGCGCGGCGAGGCCTTCCTGCTTCAGGGCGGCGATTGCGCCGAAAGCTTCGAGCAGTTCAGCGCCGATGCAATCCGCGACACGTTCAAGGTGTTGCTGCAAATGGCAATGGTTCTGACCTATGCGGCCAAGGTGCCGGTGGTCAAGGTGGGCCGCATGGCCGGCCAGTTCGCCAAGCCGCGCAGCGCGCCGACCGAAACGGTGAACGGCGTGGAATTGCCCAGCTACCGGGGCGACATCATCAATGAGCTGGCCTTTGACAAATCCGCGCGCAGCCCCGATCCCGCGCGCATGTTGCAGGCCTATACCCAGGCCGCCGCGACGCTGAACCTGTTGCGGGCGTTCTCCAAGGGCGGCTATGCCGACATGCACAAGGTCCACAGCTGGACCCTGGGCTTTACCGAAGGCGACAACGCCACGCGCTACCGCGACATGGCCAACCGGATCAGCGATGCGCTGGATTTCATGCAGGCCGCCGGCGTCAGCAGCGACAACAGCGACTCGCTGAAAACGGTGGATTTCTATACCAGCCATGAATCCCTGCTGCTGGAATACGAAGAGGCGCTGACCCGTCTGGACAGCACCTCGGGCAATTGGCTGGCCGGGTCCGGCCACATGATCTGGATCGGCGACCGCACGCGTCAGCCCGACGGTGCGCATGTCGAATTCGCGCGCGGCGTGCTGAACCCGATCGGCCTGAAATGCGGCCCCTCGATGACGACCGAGGATCTCAAGATCCTGCTCAAGCGGCTGAATCCGAAAAACGAGGCCGGCCGCCTGACCCTGATCGCGCGCTTCGGCGCGGGCAACGTGGCCGAGCATCTGGGCCGCCTGATCCGCACCGTGCGCGAAGAGGGCGCGAATGTGCTGTGGGTCTGTGATCCGATGCATGGCAACACGATCAAGTCGGCCTCCGGCTACAAGACCCGCCCGTTTGACGCGGTGCTGCGCGAAGTGCGCGAATTCTTTGCCGTGCACAAGGCCGAGGGCACCATCCCCGGCGGCGTGCATTTCGAGATGACCGGCCAGGACGTGACCGAATGCACCGGTGGCGTGCGCGATGTCAGCGACGAGGATCTGAGCGCGCGCTATCACACCGCCTGCGATCCGCGCCTGAATGCGTCACAGGCGCTGGAACTGGCGTTTCTGGTGGCCGAGGAACTGTCGGATCTGCGTCAGGACCGGCAAGCCGTCGAAGCGGTCTGAACCGAGCGCGACACCAATCGAGACAATCGCACAAGGCGGGGATAGCCCCGGCTTGTGCGCCATTGTTTCCGCCAGCGTTTTCGCCTCTGTTTCAGCCGGTTTTCATCTTCAGTCGGTTTTCACCAGTTTGAGATAGGGCCGCTCGCCTGGTTGGGCGGGCGTGGGTGGCTTGAAACGGCTCTTGCTCTGGGCAAATCCGCTTGCGCCTTTTTCCGGGATCGGGCGGGCCGCCTGATTGCCCAGTGGCATGACCTTGCGATCCTTGATCACGAAACGATGCGGCGCGCGCGCCAGTGGCCCGTCGGTAACCAGACAGCCCAACGCGCGCGAGATGTCGCCCAGATCGCTGCGCAGCGGCAACAGGATCATGGTGCCGGACAGGGCCGGGTTGCCCTCGCTTTGCAGGGTCAGGCGCAGGGTTGCGGGCTCATCGAACAGACGCACCAGATCATGCGCCAGATCATCGCGCGCCTCCGGCGTGATGAAGGCGCTGACCGGCATGCCGCGCACCTCCATGCCCATGAGGTCGCTCAGATGCGCGCCGGCGATGCGCAGACGCGCAAGGCCGGGGGCGATGCGTTCGGCCACAAAGGCGTTGGACAACATCCGCTCGATCCCGCGCGGGTCCACATCCGAGCGGCGCGGCACATCGCCGTCCCGGCGCATCGACATCCAGTAGTTAACGAAATCACCCAGTGCCGCGTCCTGTTCCGAGCGCGCGATGCCCAGCAGGCGGGTGATATTGTCGCGCCCCGGAGGCGTGATCCCTGGCTCATCCTGCATGTTGCCCTCTCAATCTGACGCGCCCCGGCGATGGATACGGGCGCGCCGGCGCATTGTCACCTGGCGACAGAATGCCATATTTCTGCGGGCTTTTGTCTAAAATCCGATCCAGTTGGTTAACTGTCCGGGGCAGCGTTGCGTCGGCGCAACCGATGATCGGGCGCGCACGCGCGCCTTGCCACCGGGCGGGCAAGGCCTTAGGACAGGCGGCAATCTGAATGCCATATCCAAAGGAACGTCCTTTGCTGAATTCCATGACCGGATTTGCCGCCTCGCGGGGCAGCCATGACAGCTATTCCTGGGCGTGGGAGTTGCGCAGCGTCAACGGCAAGGGGCTGGATCTGCGCCTGCGGGTGCCCGACTGGATCGAGGGGCTGGAAACCGCGCTGCGCGCCCGCATCGGCAAGGCGGTGGCGCGGGGCAATGTCACCCTGAACCTGCGGCTGCAATCCGAGGATCAGGGCGGCCGCCTCAGCATCAACAGCGCGCAACTGGATGACGTTCTGACCGCCATGGCCGAGGTCGAGGCGCGCGCGATGGCGCAGGGCCTGTCGCTGGCACCGGCGCGCCCCGGTGACATCCTGTCGGTGCGCGGCGTGCTGGAAACCACCAGCACCGAACAGGACATCACCGGGTTGCACGCCGCGCTTCTGGCCGATTTCGAGGCGGTTCTGGACAGTTTCGCCGACATGCGCGCCCGCGAGGGTGCGGCGCTGGCCGTGGTGCTGGGCACGCAACTGGATGATATCGCGCGCCTGACCGACGCCGCCGCCAGCGCCGCCGAGGCACGCCGCCCCAAAGTGGCCGAGGCGCTGAAACAGGCGCTGGCGCGGGTGCTGGACAATACCGAACGCGCAGATCCCGACCGCATCGCGCAGGAACTGGCGCTGCTGGCCGTCAAGGCCGATGTGAGCGAGGAAATAGACCGCCTGACCGCCCATGTCGGGGCCGCGCGCGATCTGCTGGAAGCCGGCGCGCCGGTCGGGCGCAAGCTGGATTTCCTGACGCAGGAATTCAACCGCGAGGCCAATACCCTGTGCTCCAAGGCACAATCCGCCCCGCTGACCGCCATCGGGCTTGAGCTGAAAACCGTGATCGACCAGATGCGCGAACAGGTGCAGAATGTGGAGTAAGGGACAAGAATGAACCGTCGTGGCCTGCTGATCATCCTGTCTTCGCCTTCGGGCGCGGGCAAATCCACCCTGTCGCGGCGCTTGCGCGGCTGGGACGAAACGCTGTCGTTCTCGGTTTCGGCGACCACGCGCAAGCCGCGCCCCGGCGAGGTGGACGGGCAGGACTATCATTTCATGTCCGAGGACCGCTTCAAGCGCGACGTGAGCGATGGCGGCATGCTGGAACATGCCTATGTGTTCGGACATTTCTACGGCTCGCCCAAGGCCCCGGTGCAGGCTGCGATCGAGGCCGGGCGCGATGTGCTGTTCGACATCGACTGGCAGGGCGCGCAGCAGATCCAGAACTCGGATCTGGGCAAGCATACGTTGTCGATCTTTATCCTGCCGCCCTCGATCGCGGAATTGCGCCGCCGCCTTGAGACCCGTGGTCAGGACAGCGCCGACGTGATCGCCAAGCGGATGCAGAAAAGCTGGGATGAGATCAGCCATTGGGCCGAATATGATTATGTCCTGGTCAATGACGATCTGGACCGAACCGACCGGCAGTTGAAACAGATCGTCGCCGCCGCGCGCCTGCGCCGTATCCAGCAACCCGAACTGACCGATCATGTCCGCAGTCTGCAAATGGAATTCGAGGAACTGAAATGACATTTTATGCCCTGAACGGCCTGAGCCCGCAAACCCCCGAAGACGGTGATTTCTGGGTGGCGCCGGACGCCAACCTGATCGGCAAGGTGGTGCTGGAAAGCGGCGCATCGGTCTGGTTCGGCGCGACATTGCGCGGCGACAACGAGGTGATCCATATCGGCGCGGGCAGCAATGTGCAGGAAAACACCGTCATGCACACCGATCCGGGCAAACCGTTGACCATCGGCACCGGCACCACGATCGGGCACAAGGCGATGCTGCATGGCTGCACCATCGGTGACAATTGCCTGATCGGCATGGGGGCCACGGTGCTGAACGGGGCGGTGATCGGGGACAATTGCCTGATCGGGGCCGGGGCGCTGATCACCGAGGGCAAGGTGATTCCCGCCGGCTCGCTGGTCATGGGGGCGCCCGGCAAGGTGGTGCGCCAGCTGGACGAGGCCGCCCTTCAGGGGTTGCGCGCCAGTGCGCTGACCTATCAGCAGAACATGCGCCGGTTCCGCGACGGGCTGACGGTGGTCACGCGCTGATCAGCGCGGCAGCAGATCCTCATCCTCGCGCTGCCCATGCAGCCAGTCGCGAAACGCCCCAAGCGCGGCATTGCCCGACTTTTCCACCGGCCAGACCAGATGATAGGCGCCTGGGCTTTGCACCGCGTCGCCCCAGGCCGACACCAGCCGCCCCGCCGCCACGTCGGGGGCCGCCAGATATGTCGGCAACAGCGCCACGCCCAGCCCATGCAAGGCCGCCTGCGTGATGGTCGAGAACTGATCATAGGTCGTGCCGGTCAGCCGCGCGCCGCTGACCCCATGCGCCGCAAACCATGCCGGCCATGCCTCGGGGCGGGTTTCGATATGCAAGAGCGGCAATGCCAGCACATCCGCCGCCTGACGCGGCATCTGCGCCTCAAGCAGGCTGGGCGCGCAGACCGGCAGAACGGTTTCCCCCAACAGCCGCATGGAACGGGTTCCGGGCCAATCCGAATTGCCAAAATGAATAGCCGCATCAAATGGTTCCGAGGCAAAGCTGAACTGTTTCAGCCGCGTTGACAGGTTGATCGTCACCTCCGGGTGGGCGCGGGCGAAATCCGGCAGGCGCGGCACCAGCCAGCGCATCCCGAATGTCGGCAGGATGGCCAGGTTCAGGCTTCCTCCGGTGGGGTTTATCGTCAGCTTCAACGACGCCTGCGTGATCCGCTGCAAGGCCTCGCGCACATCGGCGGCGTATTCCGCCGCTTCGGGCGTCAGCACCATGTTGCGCCCGTCGCGCAGGAACAGCGTCACGCCCAGTTGCGTCTCAAGGGTCTGCAACTGGCGGCTGACCGCGCTCTGGGTCAGCGACAGCGCCTTTGCCGCCGCCGTGGCGCTGCCCAGACGGTCCAGCGCCTCAAGCGCGCTCAGCGACGCGATCGACGGCAGAAACCGGCGGGGCAGGGACATGATTGCGCAATCCTCATGGGTTGTTGCCAAAACCTTGTTGGTTTCATGGCCAAACTTGCGTTAAACAGCAAGGGAAAGCAAAAAATCTTTGCCAAAACCGCATGAAAGTGAGTCCCATGAGCCTCGAAAAACCCAGCCTGAAACCCAAAGATGCGCCCGACCTGTCGGGATTTGACTGGACCGATCCGTTCCGCCTGGACGATCAGTTGAGCGAAGAAGAGCGCATGATCGCCGAAAGCGCGCGCGCCTATGCCCAGGAAAAGCTGCAACCGCGCGTGATCCGCGCCTATGCCGAAGAAAGCTCGGACCCCGAGATTTTCCGCGAAATGGGCGCGATGGGCCTGCTCGGCACCACCATCCCCGAGGAATACGGCGGGCTGGGCGGCGGCTATGTCGGTTACGGTCTGGTCGCGCGCGAGATCGAGCGCGTCGATTCGGGCTATCGCAGCATGATGTCGGTGCAATCCAGCCTGGTGATGTATCCGATCTATGCCTATGGCTCCGAGGAGCAGCGCAAGAAATACCTGCCCGGCCTGGCCAGCGGTGAACTGATCGGCTGTTTCGGGCTGACCGAACCCGATGCCGGCAGCGACCCGGCCGGCATGAAGACGCGCGCCGAAAAGATTGATGGCGGCTATCGCATCACCGGCTCGAAAATGTGGATTTCCAACAGCCCGATCGCCGATGTGTTCGTGGTCTGGGCCAAATCCGACGCCCATGACGGCAAGATCCGCGGCTTTGTCCTTGAAAAGGGCGCGGCAGGTCTGAGCGCGCCCAAGATCACCGGCAAACAGAGCCTGCGCGCCTCGATCACCGGTGAGATCGTGATGAAGGGCGTCGAAGTTGGCGAAGACGCCTTGTTGCCGCATGTTCAAGGGCTTAAAGGGCCTTTTGGATGTTTGAACCGGGCGCGTTACGGGATCGCGTGGGGGGTCATGGGCGCGGCCGAATTCTGCTGGCACGGCGCGCGTCAATACGGGCTGGACCGGCATCAGTTCCGCCGCCCGCTGGCGCAGACGCAGTTGTTCCAGCTGAAACTGGCCAATATGCAGACCGAAATCACCCTCGGCCTTCAGGCCGCGCTGCGTGTCGGGCGTCTGATGGACGAGGCCAACGCCGCGCCCGAGATGATCTCGCTGATCAAGCGCAACAATTGCGGCAAGGCGCTGGATATCGCGCGGATGTCGCGCGACATGCATGGCGGCAACGGCATTTCCGAGGAGTTCCAGGTGATCCGTCACATGATGAACCTGGAAACCGTGAACACCTATGAGGGCACGCATGACGTTCATGCGCTGATCCTCGGGCGGGCGCAGACCGGGCTTCAGGCGTTTTTCTGAGCCGGGGCGCGCTTTATCTATAGGTCCGCGCCTCCATCGGCGTGGACTCGATCCGGGCCAGCAACCTGTCCAGCAGGGATTGCTCGGCCCGGTTCAGGATCGCCTTGGGGTTCCAGACCACATGCACGTCGATGGCCGGGGTTTCGTCATAGGGCGGCAATTGCCACATCAGCCCGTCGCGGATGTCGCGCTCTGCGACATGCAGGGGCAGGGGGCCGATGCCCATCCCGGCCACGATCATGCGGCGCACTTCCTCAAGATGGCTGGACGTGCCGATGATCTGATCGCCCAGCTCGGCCTGTGCGCGCATCAGGGTCACGGGTTTCAGCGCATCCTGAAGGCGGTCGGTCTCGAAACTCACGGCGGAATGCCCGGCCAGATCGGCGCGGGTCAGGTTGTTGCGCCCGAACAGGGGATGCGGCGGACCGCAGAACAGGCCGAAAAACTCGCGGTAGATGCGCAGATATTCCAGCGCGGGGTTGCGTTTATGGACCAGGCAGATGGCAAAGCTGGCGGCGCGCGCGCTGACGGTTTCGACCGCATCGGATGAGGAATGCACCTCGATCGTGAGGGTGGCGCGCGGATTTTCCAGGTGGAATTCCTGCAGGACGCGATCGAACAGCGGACAGATCACATGGCTGGCCAGCGCCAGGCGCACATGGCCCGTCACCTCATCGGTCATGTCGCGCATCAGCGTGGACAGGCGCAGGATCGAGCCCTGGATATCCAGCGCCTCACGATAAAGCACCTCACCGGCATCGGTCAGCGCGAAATGCCCCGGGCTGCGGTCGATCAGTTTCTTGCCGACGCGCTGCTCCAGCCGCTTGAGCGCGGTCGAGACCGAGGGTTGCGTCAGGCGCAGCCGCGCCGCCGCATCCGTGACCGAGCGCGACTGCGCCAGCACCACAAAGCTGCGCAGCAGGTTCCAGTCCAGATCGCGCATCATGCGTTCGGCGGTCTGGCGCTTGTCCATAGGTTTCATCTATAGTCACAATTCCTAATATCTATTTGATTTATGATAGGCGCACCTCCACGCTGAATTCAAGCCCCGGTTGCAACGGGGCATCCAACGG
The DNA here is from genome assembly GCA_934501475.1 of uncultured Roseovarius sp. GTDB lineage: Bacteria > Pseudomonadota > Alphaproteobacteria > Rhodobacterales > Rhodobacteraceae > Roseovarius. The sequence goes on from CAKSUL010000031.1 coordinate 15,239, forward strand.
GAGAGCCATATGTCGGTCGAAGCACGCGAGGCCCGTCAGCCGTGGATTCTGCTGTCGCCCGCCTTGACCGCGGTCGCGCTGCTGTTGTTCGTGCCGCTGCTGTTCATCCTGGTCTATTCGTTCTGGCTGCGCACGGCGACGGGCGCGGATGAGATCGGATTTTTTCTCGATAACTGGCAAGAGGCGCTGACCGACCGGTTTTACCGCGACATCCTGCTGAGCACGCTGAAGATCGCCGCGATCACGACGGTGCTGTGCGCGCTGATGGGCTATCCTGCGGCCTATTTCATCGCCCGCTCACGCGGCAACAAGGCGATCCTGCTGTTGATGCTGATGCTGCCGTTCTGGATCAGCTACATCATCCGCACGATGAGCTGGATCAACATCCTGGGCGTGTCGGGGGCGCTGAATACGGGGTTGCTGGCGTTGGGGATCATCTCGGAGCCGATCCAGATGCTGTATAACCAGACCACGGTCATTCTGGGCCTCGTGCATTTCCTGCTGCCGTTCATGGTGCTGAACGTCTTTGTCAGCCTCGATGGCATCGACATCAATCTTGAGGATGCGGCGAATTCGCTGGGCGCGACCAAATGGGAGGCGTTTCTTCAGGTCACGCTGCCCTTGTCGCTGCCGGGGCTGGCGGCGGGCGGGCTGCTGTGTTTCGTGCTGGGCGCGGGCACCTATATCACGCCGCTGGTGCTGGGCGGGCCGCGCGATGCGATGTTCGCCAATCTGGTGTTCGAGGCGATCATCACGCAGCTCAACTGGCCGCTTGGCTCGGCGCTGAGCCTGATGCTGCTGGCGGTGCTGGGGGCGCTGGTGCTGATCTACAACCGCTATCTGGGCATGTCGCAACTGATGAAGGGGCTGGGCTGATGGGCTGGGGATGGCAAGCCGTGCGCGCCTGGAGCGTGCTGGTCTATGTGTTCATGTTCCTGCCGGTGATGGTGGTGGTGCTGTTGTCGTTCAACGCCTCGCAATTCGGCAGTTTCCCGATGACCGGGTTCAGTTTCCGCTGGTTCGTGGAATTGTGGAACAACGAGGCCATCCTGCGCGCCTTTCGCACCTCGATGGTGCTGGGGCTGCTGACGGCGGTGATCTCGACCACGCTGGGGGTGCTGGCCAGCCTTGCGCTGGTGCGCTACCGGGTGCCGGGGGCGAACCTGATCTCGACGCTGCTGATCGCGCCGATTCTGGTGCCTGAGGTGGTTCTGGCGGTGGCGCTGCTGCTGTTCCTGAACTTCCTCCAGATCAACAAGAGCTTTACCCTACTGCTGCTGGGGCATGTGATCTTCACGCTGCCTTTCGTCATTCTGGTGGTGCAGGCGCGGCTGGTCAGCATCAAGCGCGACATCGAAGAGGCCGCGATGAGCCTTGGCGCCTCACCGGCGCAGACGTTTTTCCAGATCACCCTGCCGCTGATGCTGCCGGCGGTGCTGGCGGGGGCGCTGTTCGCCTTTACCATCAGCTTTGATGACATCACCGGCACATTGTTCTGGAAACCGGGGGGCGTGGAGACCGTGCCGACCCAGATCTTCGCCATGCTGCGCAATTCGATCAGCCCCGAGATCAACGCATTGGGCACGGTGATGATCTTCATGACCGTCGGTCTGCCCCTTCTGGGGCTGGCCATCATGCGCCAGTTCAGCCGCAACAGCGGCGGCTGAGCGATCAGGACGACACAACGCAAGTCACAACAACGCAAGTCACAACAAGGAGAGAGAGAAAAATGACCAGGAAAATGGACAATACCACCCGCTATGAGCGCCTGCGCGAACGCTATATGAACGGCGATATCGACCGGCGCGGATTTCTGGGGCTGATCGGTGCGGCGGGGCTGGCCTATGGCGTGCAGACGCCATTCGCCAAATACGCCCATGCCGCCACCGGTGAGGTGCGGTTTGACGGCTGGGGCGGCGTCGTCTCCGAGGCGTTCCGCAAATACGCCTTTGATCCCTACACCGCCAAGACCGGCATCAAGGTGGTGGACGGCACATTCGGCGGCAGCGATGAATACCTGTCGCGCGTCAAGGCCGGCCAGGAGGGCGAATTCAACATCGCCCACCTGTCGGGCGTGTTCGATTATGCGCGCTATCACAATCTGGGCCTGAGCTCCGTGCTGAACGAGGCCAATATCCCCAATCTCGAATTCGTCATCCCCAAGCTGATCGACGTGTTCCGCAAGGTCTCGGACGGCAAGCTGTCCTGCGTGCCCTATGATTACGGAACCACCGGCCTTGCCTATAACCGCAAGTATATCTCGGATGACGAGATGCAGGAAAAAGGCGCGCGCATCCTGCTGGACGAAACCCGCAAGGGCAAGATCGGCGGTTGGGCGGATTGGCGCACGCGGATCTGGTATGGCGCGCTGCAAACCGATCAGGACCCCAACAATGCCACCGACATGGATGCCGTCTGGGATGCGATCCGCACCCATCGCGATCTTTCGCTGAAATACTGGGGATCAGGCGCGGAATTGATGAGCCTGCTGGCCGAAGAGGAAATCCATGTGACCGAAGGCTGGTCGGGGCGCATCTATGCGTTGCAGGAACAGGGCCATGACATCGGCTATATGGACCCGCCCAGCAGCTATGGCTGGCAGGAATGCATGTATGTGATGAAGGGCAGCCCGATGGAGGCCTGCGAAGAGTTGCTGAACTTCATGCTGGCGCCCGAAACCTCGATCGCGGTGGCCGAGGGCCAGAGCTATCCGCCCGCGCTGGACCCCACCAAGGTCGATCTGGGCGACAAGATCCCGAAATTGCCCGCCTTTGACCCCACCGGCACGCTGGACAAGCTGACCTTTGCCGATCCGGCCTATTGGAACGGCCACGAGGCCGAGTGGTCAAAGGAATTCGGCCGCGTCCAGAAGGGCTATTGACGCGCCTCACGGCGATCCCGCTCCGGTGCCAGGTGCCGGGGCGGGTCTTTGATACTTCATCCGCCACAGGAGGCCGCCAATGAGCGCCGTGACCCTGAAAAATATCGTGAAACGCTTTGGCAGTTTCACCGCGGTGCATCAAAGCTCGCTTGAAATTCCCGAGGGCGCGTTCGTGACCCTTCTGGGGCCGTCGGGCTGTGGCAAGACCACCAATCTGCGGATGATCGCCGGCCTGCTGGACCCGACCGAGGGCGAGATCCTGATCTGCGGCAAGCGGGTCAACGATGTGCCCATCCACAAGCGCAATCTGGGGCTGGTGTTCCAGAACTACGCGCTGTTCCCGCACAAGACCGTCGCCGAGAACGTGGCCTTCGGGCTGAAATACCGCGACATTCCCAAGGCCGACATCCCGCGCCGCGTGCAGGACGCGCTGGATCTCGTGCAACTGCCCGATCTGGGAACCCGCTATCCCAAGGATCTGTCGGGCGGGCAGCAACAGCGCATCGCGCTGGCCCGCGCCATCGTGATCGAACCTGACGTGCTGTTGCTGGACGAGCCGCTATCGGCGCTGGATGCCAATCTGCGCGAAGACATGCGCGTCGAACTCAAGCGCATTCAGGAACGTATCGGCGTGACCACCGTCTTTGTGACCCATGACCAGTCCGAGGCCTTGGCGATGTCCGATCAGATCGTGGTGATGTCCGCCGGGCGGATCGAACAGGTCGGCACGCCCGAAGATGTCTACAACACCCCGGCCAGCGAATTCGTCGCCAATTTCCTTGGCGCGTCCAACATTCTGGACGCCGAATGCACCGGGCGCGGCGCCGGCAGCGTCATGTTGAGCGCGCCGGTGTTCGGCACGCTGTCCATTCCGGTGTCCAAGGCGCCGCGCATCGCCGGGGCCGGGCGGGCCAAGCTGGTGGTGCGGGCGGAAAAACTGCTGCTCTCGGCACAGCCCGCGCCCGAGGGCACGATATCGGTGCCCGCCCATGTCGAAGCGGTGGATTACCAGGGGCAGGCGGTGCGCTATTTCGTGCGCGCGGGTGACACGCAGCTTCAGGCGATCAACATGATCGACGAACGCCCCTTTGCCGCCGGAACCAGCGTGCATCTGCATCTGCGCCCGCAGGATTGCGCGGCCCTTCCGGGATAAGAGACATGAATGTGAAACCCAGCAATCTGTTCTACCAGGGCCGCGGCCGCAAGCCGGTTCTGGATCAGGCGCGCGGCGTCTATATGTGGGATGTGGACGGCAAGCGATATCTTGACGGCTCGTCCGGGGCGATGGTGTGCAATATCGGGCACAGCAACGAAAACGTGCTCGAGGCGATGCGCCGCCAGATGGAAAAGGCCACATTCGGCTATCGGCTGCATTTCGAGACCGAAGCCTCCGAGAGGCTGGCCGCGAAAACCGCCAGCCTGACGCCCGAGGGGCTGAACAAGGTGTTCTTCGTCTCCGGCGGCTCGGAGGCGGTGGAATCGTCGATCAAGCTGGCGCGCCAGCACGCGCTGGCCATAGGGCAGGGCAGCCGCTGGAAGGTGATCAGCCGCGCGCCCAGCTATCATGGCTGCACCCTGGGGGCACTTGCGCTGACCTCCTATGCGCCGCTGACCCAACCGTTCGAGCCGATGATGCAGGCCATGCCGAAAATCCCCGCGCCGCGCGCCTATCTCGACGGGCTGGACCCGGATGATATCGCGACCGGGCATCATTACGCCGACATGCTTGAGGCGCGGATCCTGGCCGAGGGGGCGGATACGGTGCTGGCCTTTGTGGTCGAGCCTGTCGGGGGCGCCTCGACCGGGGCGCTGGTGCCGCCCGAGGGCTACATGGAGCGGGTGCAGGAGATCTGCAAGCGTCACGGCGTGCTGTTCATCCTTGATGAGGTGATGACCGGGGCCGGGCGCACGGGCCGGTTTCTGGCGTCCGAGCATTGGGGGCTAGAGCCCGACATCATCGCCATGTCCAAGGGGTTTGCCGCGGGCTATGTGCCGCTGGGGGCGATGGTGGCGCATGAGCGCCTGGTCGAGCCGGTGCTTGCGGCGGGCGGCTTTGCCCATGGCTTTACCTATGCGGGCAACCCGCTTGCCTGCGCCGCCGGGCTGGCCGTGCTGGATGAGATCGAGCGTCAGGACATGATCGCCAATGCGGGCGCGATGGGCGATGCGCTGCGCACCCGTCTTGAGGGGCTGATGCAGCGCTACCCGATCATCGGCGACGTGCGCGGCAAGGGGCTGTTGATGGCGTTCGAGTTCATGTCCGACCGCGCCACCAAATCCCCGCTGCCCGCCGGGCTGCGCGCCTTTGAGAGGTTCGTCCAGATCGCCTATGACAAGGGGCTGATCGTCTATGCGCGCCGCACACGCGGCGGCAGTGAGGGCGATCATATCCTGGTCTGCCCGCCGATGATTGCAACCCTGACCCATCTGGACGAAATAACCGAAATGCTGGATGAGGCCCTGTCCGAATTCATGCAGGAAATCCGCCCCGCACTGGAGCGGATCGGCTGAAGGAGCGATATGCGCGACATTCTGATCACCTGCGCCGTTACCGGCTCGATTCACACACCGTCCATGTCGCCGCATCTGCCGGTGACCGGACCCGAGATCGCCAAGGCAGCTATCGGGGCCGCCAAGGCCGGTGCGTCGATCCTGCATCTGCATGCGCGCGACCCCGACACCGGCGCGCCGTCAGCGGATCCGGCGCATTTCATGGGATTTTTGCCTGATATTTCAGCGAGCTGCGATGCGGTCTTGAACCTGTCTACCGGGGGCAGCGCGATCATGACCCTGGATCAGCGCCTTGCGGCCCCCCTGGCGGTGCGCCCGGAAATGGCGTCGCTGAACATGGGCAGCATGAATTTCGCGCTCTACCCGATGGCCGAGAAGATCATCACCTGGAAACACGACTGGGAAAAGCCGTTTCTCGAGGGGACGGATGATCTGGTGTTCAAGAACACGCCGCGCGACATCGCCCGCATCCTGACCGACCTGGGACAGGAGCGCGGCGCGAAATTCGAATTCGAATGCTATGATCTCAGCCATCTCTACATGTTGCGCCATTTCGCCGACCGCGGCCTGATCCGCGCGCCGTTCTTCATCCAGTTCGTCTTTGGCGTGCTGGGTGGCATGGGGGCGGACCCTGAAAACCTGACCCATATGGTGCGCATCGCCGACAAGCTGTTCGGCGCGGATTACATGTTCTCGGTGCTTGCGGCGGGGCGCCATCAGATGCCGCTGATCACCATCGCGGCCAGCATGGGCGGGCATGTGCGCGTCGGGCTTGAGGACAGCCTGAGCATCGCGCGCGGCACGCTGGCACGCTCGAACGCCGAGCAGGTCGCCAAGATCCGCCGCATCGTCGAGGAACTGGGCCGCGAGGTGGCATCCCCGGCGCGCGCGCGCGCCATGCTGGGCCTCAAGGGCGCAGCTCAGACGGCCCTCTGAGCGATGCCTGCGCTTGTGTTCCAGCCGGTCGAAACCGAGGCGCAGATCGCGCTGCTGCATGAGGCGCTCTGCGCGCTCAGCGACGATCTGGGTGACATCCATGCCGCCGGGATCAAGGATCTGGGCGCTGCGTTGCTGGCGCCGGTGCCCGCGGCATATGGGATGCTGGCGCAGGACGACAGTTCGGTGAAGGGGGCGGCGCTGTTCAGCCCGGTGTTTTCCACGGTCTTGGGCGCGCCGGGTCTGTATGTGTCTGACCTCTGGGTGTCGCCGCTGGCACGGGGCAGGGGCCTTGGGCGGGCGTTGCTGGCACAGGCGGCGCGGCGCGCACAGGCGCGGTGGCGCGCAGAATGGATGACATTGGCCGTCTATCGCGATAGCCAAAGCGCGCAGCGGTTTTATCACCGGCTGGGATTTGCGCCCCAGACGACAAGCACGCTCATGCGGCTGGACGCGCGCGCCATGGGCGAATTGACCACCAACCTGACCACCGATCTGGGCACCAACCTGAGCACCAACCTGAGCAAGGATGCGACATGAAAGCGATATTCGACGAGCGCCAATGGCACCACGATCCCCGGCATTTCATGGCCAATGGCCGGGTTCTGCCCAGCCCCGAACAGCCCGCCCGGATCGAGCGGCTGCTGGACGGTGCGGCGCAGGCGGGCTGTGTGATCG
>CAKSUL010000032.1 GCA_934501475.1 uncultured Roseovarius sp.
CGGTGTCGCTGTCGCCAAAGCTGACAAAGACCAAGGGCTTGTCACTTTCGACCTTCAGCAGGGCGATGTCGGTCTTGGGGTCGGTGCCGATGACCTTGGCGGGCAATTCTCCGCCCTCGTAGAATTCGATGATGATCTCATCGGCGGCCTCGATCACATGGTTGTTGGTGACGATATAGCCGTCCTCGGAAATCACGAATCCCGATCCCAGTGCCGATGTGCGGCGCGGGCGATCACCCTGACCGCCGCGATCCCGGAACTCGCGAAAGAAATCCTCGAACGGCGACCCTTCGGGCACCATCGGCGAGGGCCCGGTGCCGGCGGCCACCATGGTCGAGGTGGTGATGTTGACGACCGCCGGACTGACCTTCTGGGCCAGATCGGCAAAGCTTTCGGGACGGGCCTGGGCGCTCATGGCCTGCGCCAGCATCAGCGCCAGCGTGAAAACCGTCAGCCAGAGCGCACGCAACGCGCGCAGGTGGGTTGGCCCGTCCGATGATTGTGTTGCTGCATATGTCGCAGTCACGTTAGGAAGTCTCACTCCCGTTACTCCTTCGGTTTGGTTGCCTGAATAGGCGGTCGGCGCGGCCGACAGCCTCGTGTGAGGGTCATGTAGGCATAGAATGCCGCATCACAAAAGAACGCAACAGCCTGTCACGTCACCGTGAAGCGGGGTGAAACCCGGTGATGCGCCCGCGCGGCGATCCCTGGATGGCGTTCAGGCCCCCAGCGCCTTGCCGATCCATAGCAAGATCAGGCCCACGACGACCGCCAGCAGCCCCATCATGCGCCGCGCCTCGACCGGCATGGCGCGGATCGCGATCAGCATCTGTTCAACCAGCGAAGGGGCCAGCGCATAGACCAGCCCCTCCACAATCAGCACAAGCCCGAGGGCAAGAGCAGCAACGCCGATCATTCGCTCGGTTTGGCCGTCTTGAAATAATCGAAGAATTCGCTGTCAGGCGACATCACGATGGACGAGTTCTCGCCCTTGAGCGCACCGCGATAGGCATTGAGCGAGCGGTAGAATTCAAAGAATTCCATATCCGCCCCGAAGGCTGCGGCAAAGATGCCGTTGCGTTTCGCATCTGCCTCACCACGGGTGATCTCGGCCTGTTTCTTGGCATCCGACACGATCTCGACCTGGGTCCGGTCCGCCTGGGCGCGCACGCGCTGTGCGGCCTCGTTACCGCGCGCGATTTCGTCAGCCGCCTCGCGTTCACGTTCGGCGCGCATCCGCGCAAAGGTCGCCTCGAGGTTCTGGCGCGGCAGATCGGTGCGTTTGAGGCGCACATCGACGATCTCGATTCCCAGTTCCTTGGCGTCCGAGATCGCCACATTCCGAATCCGCAGCATCAGCGCCGCACGATCCGAACTGAGGATGTCGTTGGAGCTGACCGAACCGAGGATCTCACGCGTGGTTGAGCGCAGGATCGAATCCAGCCGGTTTTCCGCCGCCGGGATACCGCCGACACCAACCGCCTGACGGAACCGCTCGACATCGACGATGCGATAGCGCGCAAAGGCGTCCACGACCAGACGGCGATCGTCCAGCGGCGTCACTTCCAGCGGGTCGACATCGCGGCTGAGGATGCGGTCGTCATAGCGCACCACCTCCTGGATCAGCGGAACCTTGAAGAAAAGACCCGGGTCTTCCTTGACGTTGATCACCCGGCCGAACTGAAGCACGAGCGCCTTTTCACGTTCGTCCACGACGAAGACCGACGACAGCGCCGCGATCGCGGCGATCACGGCCACTGGCAAAAGAAATGCAGATTTCCACATGTTACTGTGCTCCCTCGGTGCTGCGCTTGCGCAATTCGTTCAACGGCAGATAGGGCACGACACCCTGCCCGCCTGCGGCACCCTCATCAAGGATGATCTTGTCCATACCGCCAAGCACCTCTTCCATCGCCTCGAGGTAAAGCCGCTTGCGCGTCACCTCGGGGGCCTTGGTGTATTCGGTCAGAACGGCGCTGAAGCGGCTGGCCTCACCTGTGGCCTCGTTGACCACGCGGGCGCGATAGCCTTCGGCCTCTTCCAGGGTCTGCGCCGCCTCACCGCGGGCCGCGGCCAGAACGCGCGCCGCATAGGCATCCGCCTCTTTCTCAAGGCGATCACGCTGTTGCGCGGCCGCCTGAACGTCGCGGAACGCGTCGATCACCTCGGTCGGCGGGTCGGCCTTGTCAAAGTTGACCCGCACCACGTTGATTCCGCTGTCATAGCTGTCCATCGTCAGCCGGATCAGATCCTCCAGCCGCGAGGCGATGGCGCCCCGGTCACGGTTCAGGATCGGCGCAAGGCGCGATTGCGCGATGATTTCACGCATGGCGGATTCACTGACCGCGCGGATCGTCGGGCGCGGATCGCGCAGGTTGAACAGGTATTTCGCCGGATCGTTGATGTTCCACACGACCTGAAAGTCGATATCGACGATGTTCTCATCGCCCGTCAGCATCAACTCACCGTCCGAGCCGTTCCTGCCGCCGACGCCGATATCCTCGTTCTGTTCGCGCGTGACCACGATCACCTCGGCAGAAACCACCGGCCAGGGGGCAAAGTTCAGGCCGGGTTCGGTGACGCGGTAGAATTTACCCAGGAACAGCTCGACCGCCTGCTCTTCCGGCTTGACGGTGTAAAAGCTGCCAAAGGCCCACAGGCCCGCCGCCAGCAAGACCCCCAGACCGACCGTGCCGCGTGTCAGGGCCGGACCGCCACCGCCGCCCGCGCCGCCGCCGCTGCCATTGGCACCGCCGCCGCCGCCGCGCCCGCCCATCAGGACGCGCAGCTGATCCTGACCCTTGCGGACCAGTTCATCAATTTCCGACTTGGGTCCGCCGCCCTCGGGGGGGCGCCGCCCTCCTCCGGGGCCACTGCGGTTGCCACCGCCATCGCCGCCTGAATTGCCTCCGCCGCCGCCCCAGGGGCCGCCAGTTGGTCCAGCCATAAATCGTCTTCCTCTTGTCATTGCGCCGCGATTGTCGGGCGTCTGTATCTAAACTGTAGGGTTACGCGCGGAATTCAAGCCGTGCGCACGGGTGATCGCATCGTGACCAGTTCTTCGGCCATGGTCGGGTGAACCGCGCAGGTGCGGTCAAAGTCTTCCTTGGTGGCGCCCATCTTGATCGCAATGCCGACCATCTGGATCATTTCTCCGGCCCCCGGCGCGACGATATGACAGCCCAGAACCTTGCGCGTGGCCTTTGAGACGATCAGCTTCATCAGCACCCGCGCGCTGCGCCCGGCAAAGCCCTCGCGCATCGGTTTGAACGATGTGCAGTAGATCTCGACGGGCTCGCGCTCGCGCGCGTCCTCTTCGCTCAGGCCGACCGTACCGATCTCGGGCTGGGTGAAGATCGCCGTGGGGATCAGGTCATGATCCACCGGCGTCGGATTGCCCTTGAACACCGTCTCGACAAAGGCCATCCCCTCGCGGATCGCGACCGGCGTCAGGTTGACCCGATCGGTCACATCGCCGATCGCATAAACCGACGGCACGCCGGTCTGGGAATACTCATCAACGACGATCTGAGCGTTGCGGCCCAGTTCGATCCCGGTCCCCTCAAGCCCCAGATCATCGGTATTGGGCACGCGTCCGGTGGCGAACAGCACCTGATCAAAGCTGGTTTCGCGCCCGTTGGTGGCCTTGACGCGATAGCGGCCATCCTCGGGCGTCATTTCCAGGATGTTGGTGCCCAGATGCAGATCAATGCCCGCGGCGATCATTTCCTCCGAGACCAGTCCGCGCGCCTCATCGTCAAAGCCGCGCAGGATCTGCGCGCCGCGATAATATTGCGTGACCGCCACGCCCAACCCGTTCAGGATGCAGGCGAATTCACAGGCGATATAGCCGCCGCCGATGATCAGAAGGGATTTCGGCAGCGCATCGAGGTGAAACAGATCGTCACTGGTCAGGCCATGCTCGGCGCCGGGCAGATCGGGTTTGACCGGGCGCCCGCCGGCGGCGATCAGGATGTGTTTGGCGGTGAAGCTCTCACCGGTGGACAGCGTCACGGTATGCGCATCGCTCAGCCGCGCGCGGGCGTCAAAGCTGCGCACGCCGCTGTTTTTCAGAATGCCGCGATAGATATTTTCCAGCCGGTCCAGCTCGGAATGCAGGCTGGTGCGGAACGCGGTCCAGTCAAAACCACCGGCATGGACGGTCCAGCCATAGGCCTGTGCGTCGGTCATCTGCGCGGGGTATTCGCTGGCAAACACCATCAGTTTCTTGGGAACGCAGCCGCGGATCACGCAGGTGCCGCCATAACGGTCCTCCTCGGCCAGCGCCACGCGCACGCCCTCGGCGGCGGCAACGCGCGCCGCGCGCACCCCGCCCGAGCCGCCGCCAATCACGAAAAGATCGAAATCAAATGTCATACCAGCCCCCGGCACGCTGCCCCGCACAAGACCGCATCAATCCATCATGTCCGAAAACAGATTGTCGCTTTCGACGAAATCCAGACGGTCCGTCTGCACCGTGCCCTCGTTGATGTCGCGCAGTTCCACCCGCCCGTCACCATAGCCGATCACCACCACATCGCAGATGTCCACGAACAGGCCGTTCTCAACCACGCCCGGCACCTGATTGAGAACCATCGACAATTGCCGCGCATTTCCGATCCGTCCCAGATGCAGGTCCAGAATGTGATTGCCCTCATCGGTGATATAGGGGCGGTCATTGTTCATGCGCAGCGTGACATCGCGCCCCAGCACATCGACCGAGATCAGCATTTCCTCGACCAGCGCCTTGGTGGTCTGCCAGCCAAAGGGAATCACCTCGATCGGCAGCGGAAAGGCCCCGAGGCATTCGACCTCCTTGGCGGCGTCGGCGATCACGATCATCTGGTCGCTGGCGGTGGCGACGATCTTTTCCTGCAACAGCGCACCGCCCCCGCCCTTGATCAGGTTCAACTCACCATCGAATTCATCCGCGCCGTCAATCGTCAGGTCCAGCCATTTGGCCTCATCCAGGCTGATCACCTCGATCCCCACCTCGCGCGCCAGTTCGGCGGTGCGCGTCGATGTCGGCACGCCCTTGATCTTCAGCCCGTCCTCGCGGACCAACTCGCCGATGCAGCGCACCATCCAGGCGGCGGTGCTGCCGGTGCCCAGCCCGACACGCATCCCATCCTCGACATAATCTACCGCGCGTTTGGCGGCGACGAATTTGGCCTTGTCAATCGGTGACAATTCTCCGGTCATGGCGGCGACTCCCCAGTGTTTCGCTAGGTTATAGGAGAGATGGCGCCAAGGTGCGAGGGTGAATTGCGATCAGGGACTGCCGCGACAGGCCACAGCATCGCGTGCCTTGCATCCGATCGCCGGCATATGGGCCACGCGCCATCGCGCAGGGCCGTGATCCTGGCCCATCTGCACAAGCGCGCAGCGCAGCAGCATCAGGGCCAATGTCATCAGGGCCAATGTCATCACGGTAAACATCCTTGACCACCTCCAGTCTCGCCGCGGGCCGTGTCGCCCACATCTGCGACCCTTGCACGATGCGGGTAAAGACGGAGTAAACACCGAACGCCGCAACCGATCTTTCCCGGATGTCGGTTTTTTGCCAGCAATCCGGGGCAATCCGCGCTATGCATGGGGCATGACCACCGCATACCGCCTGCATTACGCCCCCGACAACGCGTCGCTGATCATCCGCCTTGCGCTTGAGGATCTGGGCATAGCCTATCACACCGCCCTGATCGACCGCACGCAGCGCGCGCAGGATGCCCCCGCCTATCGCCAGATCAATCCCAACGGCCTCATCCCGGCGCTGGAAACGCCCGAAGGCCCGATTTTCGAGACCGGCGCCATCCTGTTGTGGCTGGCGGACCGCCATCCCGGCCCGCTGGCCCCGGCCATGGAGGATGCGACGCGCGGCGAGTTCCTCAAATGGTTGTTTTTCCTCTCGAACACCCTGCATCCGGCGCTACGGATGCGGTTTTACCCCGAGAAATACATCGGCGCCGATCCGGCCATGCAGATCCAGTTGCGCCGCCATATCAACGGGGAAATCGCCCGTCACCTCGAGATACTTGAGATCGCCGCCGCGCAATCGCCTGCATTTCCCGATGCCGCACCCAACGCGATCTGTTTCTACCTGGCTTGCCTGCTGCGCTGGCACGCCCTCTATCCGATCGACGATCCCTCGGGCTTTTCGCTGGACGCATTGCCCCATCTGCATGCCATCTGCGCCGGGGTCGAGCGCACGCAAGCCGCGCAGATCGCCGCGATCGCCGAGGGGCTGGGGCCCACGCCCTTTACCGCGCCGCGCTACGCCGATCCGCCCTTGGGCAGCGCCACATAGGGCGCGCCCGCACGGCGTCTTGCGTTTCAGGCCCATTGCGCCTGAAAATATCCGCCAGCGCGATCAAAACCGCGCTATCCGGCACCGCCGTTGCGCCATCCCGATTGTAACACGCCCAAAAATCGCCCAAGCTGTGGGCGTTCGCATTTCCGTAACCTCAACCTGCTAGGACCAAAGATGCCCCCCCTGACCCGCCTTGGCCGCCCGCTGCCCCGCGCAATCACAGATCAGGCGGCGCGCGCGCGCATGGACCCCGTGAACCGCCGCGAATTCCTGGCCCTGGCCAGTTCGTTCGGCGCCACGGCCGCGACCGCCTATGGGATGCTGGGGCTGACCCCGCCCGCCCAGGCGCAGGAGGCGCTGACGCCGAAGGAATCCGGCCTTGTGCGCATCCAGATGCTTGTGCGCACCCTCAGAGACCCGCGCACCTTTGACTGGTTCGAAATGGCCAACATCACCCGCGGCTGGCTGGAATATCTGGTCAGCTATGAAAATGACGGCACCTTTCGCCCGCAACTGCTGGAAAGCTGGGAGATCAGCGATGACGCGCGGATCTATACCCTCAATCTGCGCAAGGGCGTGAAATGGAACAATGGCGATGCGTTCACCGCGGCGGATGTGGCGCGCAACATTGCCATGTGGTGCGAACGCGACGTGCCCGGCAACTCGATGGCGGGGCGCTTTGCCGTTCTGGTGGACCCGGCCACCAACCGCGCGATCGACGGCGCGATCCAAACGCCGGACGAACACACCGTGCGCCTGACCCTGCCGCGCGCCGATATCTCGCTGATCGCCGGGATGGCCGATTACCCGGCGGCGATTGTCCACGCCTCGCATGACGCTGAAACCATGCTGGAAAACCCTATCGGAACAGGCCCTTACCTGCCGGTGCTGCATGAGCCGGGGCATCGCGCGGTGCTGGTGCGCAACCACGATCACACATGGTGGAATGCCGGCAACGGCGCCTGGATGGAGCGGATCGAATATATCGACAACGGCACCGATCCCGCCACCAGCATCACCGCCGCCAAAGCCGGCGAGATCGACATGACCCACACGATTCCGGGCGAATTCGTCGAGATATTCGACCAGATCGAAGGCTGGCGGCGCAACGAGATCGACACCGCCGCCACCATCGTGATCCGGCCCAACCAACTGGCCGAGGTGGACGGCAAACGCCCCTATGCCGACCTGCGCGTGCGCCGCGCGCTGCAACTGGCGATGGACAATGCCATCCTGCTGGAGCTGGGGCACAACAACATGGGCACGATTGCCGAAAACCACCATGTCGCCCCCCAGCATCCCGAATATGTCGCCCTGCCCAAGCCCGCCTATGACCCGGCCCGCGCCCGCGCCCTGATGGAAGAGGCCGGCATGGCCGATTTCGAGCATGACCTGACCTCGCTTGACGATGGCTGGCGGCGCAACACCTCGGACGCTGCCGCCGCGCTGTTGATCGATGCCGGGATCAAGGTGCGCCGCACCATCCTTCCGGGGCCGAAATTCTGGGAGGGCTGGGCAAGTTTCCCCTTCAGTTCCACCGATTGGGGGCACCGGCCGCTGGGTGTGCAGACCTATGCGCTGGCCTATCGCTCGGGTGAGCCGTGGAATGAATTCGGCTGGTCCAATCCCGAATTCGACGCATTGCTGGATCAGGCGCTCAGCACGCTGGACATCGACGCGCGCCGCGAAATCATGGGCCGCTGCGAGGCCCTGGTGCAGGCGGACGGCGTCACGGTGCAGCCCTATTGGCGCCGCCTGTTCAACCACACGGTCGTGGGGCTTGAGGGCGGCGCGCATCACATCGCCAACGAGATCCGCCCGGCCGAGCTGCACTGGACCTGAGCGCGCGCCCCGGCGCCGCTCAGGCACACTACACCCGGCCGGAAATCTGGTGCATAACGCCGCCAGACCGATTCACTTTGCCAAGGATTCCCAGCCATGCATGACATCCGTGCCATCCGCGACACCCCCCAAGCCTTTGATGCCGCCCTGACGCGGCGCCCCGGTGTGGCGGCGGTCTCGGATCAGATCCTGCAACTGGACACGCAGCGCCGCGCCACGATCACCGCCGCCGAGGCGGCGCAGGCCGAACAGAACGCCGCCTCCAGGGACGTCGGCGCCGCCAAGGCCGCCGGCGATGACGCGGAATTTGAACGCCTGCGCGCGCTGGTCGCCCTGAAAAAGGCCGAAGTGGCCGCCATGCAGGCCGAGGCCAAGGCGCTGGACGCCGACCTCACCGCCCTGCTGATGGGCCTGCCCAACCTGCCCTATGACGACACGCCCGAAGGCGCGGATGAAAACGACAACGTCGAATTGCGCCGCTGGGGCACCCCGGTGCAGCCCGATTTCACCCCGCGCGAACATTATGAGATCGCAGGCGTCAAGCCGGGGATGGACTTTGAACTCGCCGCCAAGCTGAGCGGCGCGCGCTTTGTCGTGCTCAAGGGGGCGGTGGCACGCATTCACCGCGCGCTGGCCCAGTTCATGATCGACACCCATGTCGATGAAAACGGCCTGAGCGAGGCCTGGACCCCGGTCCTGGTGCGCGATGAGATGATGCTGGGCACCGGGCAATTGCCCAAATTCGGCGATGACAGCTATCAGACCACCAACGGCTGGTGGCTGGTGCCCACCGCCGAGGTGACGCTGACCAATTTCGTCAATGGCGAAACCGTGGATGAGGGCACGCTGCCGCATCGCTATGTCGCCCATACCCAGTGTTTCCGCTCCGAGGCCGGATCGGCGGGGCGCGACACCGCCGGGATGCTGCGCCAGCACCAGTTCGAAAAGGTGGAAATGGTCAGCATCACCCACCCCGATCACAGCCGCGCCGAACTGGACCGCATGACCGACTGCGCGCAGGGCATACTCGAGCGTCTGGGCCTGCCCTATCGCACCATCGTGCTGTGCACCGGCGATATGGGATTCGGCGCGCGCCGCACCCATGACATCGAGGTCTGGCTGCCCGGTCAGAACACCTATCGCGAGATTTCCTCCGTCTCGGTCTGCGGAGATTTCCAGGCGCGGCGCATGAATGCCCGCTTCAAGCCCACCGATGGCGGCAAGCCGCAATTCGTGCACACGCTGAACGGCTCGGGTCTGGCGGTGGGGCGCTGCCTGATCGCGGTGCTGGAAAACGGCCAGCAAGGCGACGGATCGGTCGTGCTGCCCGAGGTGCTGCACCGCTACCTGGGCGGCAAGACCCGGCTGGGCGCGAATGGCGTGCTGAGCGCCTGAGGGCGGATTTGCGGGACATGAAACCATAGACCGCCTTGACATGGGAACCGTCGCGCTAGGTTCAGGGTTGTCACCAGACGCCCCGACCCCCTGTCAATAACGGACACCCCCATGCCCTATCTGCTTTTCATCGCCGCACTGGCCTTTGCCGCCTCACCATTCCTCGTGCCGGGTTTTGGCGGATTCGAGGCCGACCAGTTCCCCGTCGCCCAGATCAACCCGCCGGTGCAGCCCGCTGGTTATGCGTTTGGACTCTGGGGGCTGATCTACCTGTGGCTGATCGCCGGAACCGGGTTTCAGGCCCTGCTGCGCCGCGATGATCCCGCATGGGACAACATCCGCCCGCCGCTGCTGATCTCGTTGATCATCGGGGCGGCATGGCTGCCTGTCGCGCTGGTCAGCCCGGTCTGGGCAACGGTGCTGATCTGGATCATGTGGGCGACGGCGGCGTTGGCCCTCATGCGCGCACCACGCGGCGATGGCTGGTTCGGCCACGGGCCGGTCGGGCTCTATACCGGCTGGCTGACGGCGGCGGCGTCGGTCTCGGTCGGGCTGATGCTGGCCGGCTACGGCGTGATGGCGCAATTGCCCGCCGCGCTGATCGCACTCGTGCTGGCGCTTGCCCTGGCGCTCGCGCTTCAGATGCGGCGGCGCGACGCGATCACGCTTCCCATCGGGGTGATCTGGGCGCTGATCGGTGTCTGCGTTGCCAACTGGCCGGATGGCCCGCGCCCGGTCCTCGCCCTGGCGGCCCTTGGCGCGCTGCTGCTGGGCGCGCTCACCCTGCGCGCGCTCACGGCCCGCTGAACAACCCCTTCATTTTTCCTTAAATACTCACTTTCCACCGCCTGCACCCTGCCCCCGCCCCCACGGTGGCCGCGCGATCATGCGCGCTTATCCGCCCACCCGGCCCATCGGCGGCGCTGGCACGGAACCGATCCCCATCCCGTTCGTTGAGCCTGACAACAACTCATGAAAGAGGAGAGATACTCATGACCCGTTTCAATATCAGGCAGATCACCACCACGGCTGCGGCATGCGCGATGCTGGCGCTTCCGGCATTTGCCGACACCCTGTCCTACACGGCCGAGCTGACCCCCGGCGCCGTCATTCCGCCTGCCGACAGCTCAGCGACCGGCACCGCCGATGTCACCGTCGACACCGAGGCCAAGACCGTGTCCTGGGTCGTCACCTATGATGGCCTGACCGGTGATCCGATCGCCGCCCATATCCACGGCCCCGCCGCCATGGATGAAAACGCCGGTCCCGTGATCGACATGTCCGAGGCGCTCATGGAAGGCAGCGCCGAGATCAGCGACGAGCAGCTAGGCGAACTGGAAGCCGGGAAATACTATGTGAACGTGCATACCGAGAAATTCCCGGATGGCGAGATCCGCGGTCAGCTGACTGTCGCCGAATAACACCCCACTGACAGAGCGCGCCCCATGCGGGCGCAGCACCGGCGCAGGAAACTGCGCCGGTGCTTTAAGTTTCATTCATATCCATTTGAAAACGCGGGCGATCAAACGCCGCCAATCACCTCAATCGCGCGGCGGGCGGCCCAGATGCTTGCGTAGACGCGACGGCGTTGATTTCTTCTTGCCCTTGTAGGGATTCTTGTCCGACTGGCTGCGCATATGCAGGCGGATCGGCGTGCCGGGCATGTCGAAATCCTCGCGCAGGCCGTTGACCAGATAGCGCGAATAACTTTCCGGCAGCTTTTCAGGATGCGAACACATCACCACAAAGCCGGGGGGCCGGGTTTTCACCTGGGTCATATAGCGCATCTTGATGCGCTTGCCGCCCGGCGCGGGGGGCGGGTGCTGTTCCAGCATTCCGGTCAGCCAGCGGTTGAGCTGCGCGGTGGTGATGCGCCGGTTCCAGACATCGACCGCCTTTTCCACCGCCTCGCGCAAGCGGTCCAGCCCCTTGCCGGTCTTGGCCGACACCGTGACCAGGGGCGCGCCGCGCAGTTGCGGCAACAGGCGTTCGAACGCCTCGCGCAGATCGCGCAGTTTTTCCTGCTTTTCCGACTCGAGATCCCATTTGTTCACCGCCACGACCACCGCACGGCCTTCGCGCTCGGCCAGGTCGGCAATGCGAAGATCCTGCTGCTCGAACGGGATCGCGGCATCCAGCAGGATGATCACCACTTCGGCGAATTTGACCGCGCGCAGCCCGTCGCCCACGCTCAGCTTTTCCAGCTTTTCCTGCACGCGGGCCTTCTTGCGCATTCCGGCGGTGTCAAAGATGCGCACCGGCATCCCGTCCCAGTCAATCTGCAGCGAGATCGCATCACGGGTGATCCCGGGTTCGGGGCCAGTCAGCAGACGATCTTCGCCCAGTATCTTGTTGATCAGCGTGGATTTTCCCGCGTTGGGCCGCCCCACGACAGCGATCTGCAACGGTTTGGCCTTGGTCGGCACCCGCACGCTCTGACCGTCGTCATCTTCATCCAGTGCGACGTCCGTTTCCGGCGCCTCGGCCTCGGCGCGTTTGTCGAACTCATCCGCCAGCGGCATCAGGCGGGCGTAAAGATCGTTCAGCCCCTCGCCATGTTCCGCCGACAGGCGGATCGGCTCGCCCAGACCCAGACCCCAGGCGTCGATCACACCGGCATCCGCGGCGCTGCCCTCGGCCTTGTTGGCGGCCAGGATCACATGCGCGTTGCGCTTGCGCAGGATTTCGGCAAACACCTCATCGGTGGGCGTGACCCCGGTGCGCGCGTCGATCATGAACAGGCACACATCGGCCATTTCGACCGCGCGTTCCGTCAGCTTGCGCATCCGCCCCTGAAGCGATTCGTCAGTGGCCTCTTCCAGACCGGCGGTGTCGATCACGGTAAAGCGCAGATCGCCCAGACGCGCCGCCCCCTCGCGCAGGTCGCGGGTGACGCCGGGCTGGTCGTCCACCAACGCCAGCCGTTTGCCGACCAGGCGGTTGAACAGGGTGGATTTGCCCACATTGGGGCGACCCACGATGGCGAGGCTAAAACTCATTTCAACAGTGCTCCGCTTCGGCGCGAAAGGCCGATCAAGTCGCCCTGTTACAGCAATCCGCGATTAACGGAAAGCGTGCAATTGCCCGGTCGCGGACACCACGAACAGGGTGCGCCCCGCCACCACCGGATTTGTCGTGGCCCCGCCGGGCACGGCGACATTGCCGCGCAATGCGCCGGATTCGGGATCGAACATCCGCAACTGCCCGTCATTTGACGCCACGATCAACTGCCCCCCGGCCAGAACCGGGCCGTAATGGGCATAGACCTCGGCCTGGCGGCGCGGACGGTCCTTGGTGAAGAACGGCAGTTTCGTGCGCCATACAGAGGTGCCATCCTCGGCGCGCAGGCGCACCAGTTCGCTCTTGTCCGAGACAAGGAACAGTGCATCGCCCGCAGGCCAGATCGGGCTGAGCGCGCCCTCGCCCGAGGTCCAGATCCGCGCCCCGTTGGCCAGTTGCAGCGCCACCGTGCGCCCCGAATGGGTGCCCACATAGATGCGGTCGCCCACGATCACCGGATCGCCCGTCACGCCGGTGACCGACGATTGCGCCAGGCCGTCGCGTTTGCCCGCCACCTGCGCATCCCACAGCCGCAGGCCACCGCGCCGGAACGCGCCCTGCAATTCGCCGGTGCCAAAGGCAAAGACGGCGTATTTGTCGGTGATCGCCGGGGCCGGGCCGCCGATGACGTTGTTGACGTTTGGCGTTGCCGACAGGCGCCACTGGATGCGCCCGTTCTCGGTATCCAGCGCCCAGGCCACCTCATCGCCGGCGACCACATAGACCAGATCGCCGTAAACCGCGGGCGTCGCGGTGCCGGTATTGCGCAGCTCCTGCGTCCACAGGACCTCGCCGGTGGCGGGATTCAACGCCGAGATGAAACCAAAGCCGGATGAGACGAACAGCTTGCCATCGCCAAAGGCCAGCCCGCCGCCGCTGGCGTCGGTGGCGCTGTCATTGGGCGGCACCAGATCGCGGGTCCACAGCGTCTGACCGCCCGTGGACACGGCCGTGACGCGGGCCTGGCTGTCCATTGCAAACACCCTGCCCCCGGCGACCACCGGATCGGCGGTGATGCGGGCGCGGCTGGTGTCACCCGCCCCGATCGGGGCCGACCAGATCAGTTGCGGCGACGCGGCAAGCGCGGGATGATCCGTGCGTGTCGCAGGTGTGCCGATCCGCTGGGTCCAGTCGGAATTGGTGCTCATCGCGGCCAGACGCACCGGCGCGGTGATGTTTTCACCCGATCCCGATGCGATGGCGGTGTCGGCGGCGGCGTCCTCTTCGCTGAGAACCGAGCGGATACCTTCACGTTTGCCGGGCAAAAGCGGGTCTTTTTCCGAACAGGCCGCGATCAGCGTGGTCGCAGCCATCGCCAGCCCCAGGATTAATGCGTTACGTTTCAACGTGTCTGCCCCCAACTTGTCCCAATCGTCATGCTCCGGCGCGCCGGGTCATGGTTCTGTTATCCGTCTTGTGCACCCGTTTCAGGCGTGCCCCCGAGGGCTACAATCACTTGTGTCGTGCGGCGACGCAAGCCCGGCGTGGCCCCCGCGTCGGCGGCGACCTGCTGCAACCGCGTCAATGCGGCCTCATCGTCGCCCGCCTGAATGTCGAGATAGGCCAGTTGCTCTTCCGCCAGAAGGCGAATCACGCCGCTGCCCATGGCCAGCCCGTCCAGCCGCTCGCGGCGGACCTGATCGGTGAGGCCGCTATCGGGAATCATCACCGCCTTGAGCGTGGCAATCTGACGATAGATCTGCGCGTTTGCGGCATCATCCGCCAGATCCAGCAGCCGCTTGGCCGCCGCTGCGGGATCTTCGGTGACGTCCTCGCTGGCGGCCATCATGTCGACGATTCCCTGCGCGCCCCCGGCGGGTGCGTCGATCTCGGCCAGCGCCTTGGCACGCGCGCTGCGATCGTCCTGGCTGAGCGCGGCAAGGATACGATCGCCCAGGGCCTCGGCCATGGCGCGCTCGCTGGCCTTGCGCCACTCATTATAGGCCGCCCCGCCCACCAGCACGAGAACCGCCAGCACCGCGATCCAGCCATAGCGCCGCATCAGGCGGAACAGGCGGTCGCGGCGGACCTCTTCGGTGACCTCGTCGATGAAACTGTCTGTATCGCTCACGCTTGCGCTCCGCCTCGCTGGTCCCACGGGTCGTGGGCTTTTGACCCTCTTAACGCGTCACCCCCGCCCTGCCAAGAGGCGCAGAAACGCCGATCAGGGGCATGTATTGCGATCACATCGCGAAAATACTAATCTGAACCGATTGGTTCAACGTAAGAAGTCATAGAAACATGTCCGGCCATCGCCTATATACCCGCATGCGGCCCGGCCTTGTTGAAAAGGTAGTTTATGCGTCTCTTTCCCATTCTCGCCGCGATTGCGGTGATCCTGCTGATCTATGGCTTTGTGTTCGAGCGCGACCGTCTGCTGAGCGTGATGTCCCCCGATGGCGCGGATATCGCCGTTCCCGCCGGCGGTGACGCTGCCGGCGCATCGCCTGAGCCGGGCGACACCGCCGCCGATGAGGGCGCGCCCAAACCCATCGGCGTGGTCGCCGTCCACTCGACCGCGCGCGCCATCGACAGCGCCGTGATCCTGCGCGGCCAGACCGCCGCCTATCGCGAGGTCGAACTGCGCGCCGAGACATCGGGCCAGATCATCAACGAGCCGCTGCGCAAGGGCCACTTTGTCGAGGCCGGTCAGCGCCTGTGCGAACTGGATCCCGGCACGCGCGCCGCCTCGCTGGCCGAGGCCGAGGCCCGCCTGGCCGAGGCCCGCATCCGCATCCCCGAGGCCGAGGCGCGTCTGGCCGAGGCCAATTCCCGCCTGAGCGAGGCCGAAATCAACGACAACGCCGCCAGGACGCTGTCCCAGGGCGGTTTCGCCTCTGAAACGCGGGTCGCTGCGACGCAGGCCGCACTCAGCGCCGCGCGCGCCGCCGTGCAGAGCGCCAAATCCGGGCTTGAGGCCACATCGACCGGCATCCAGTCCGCCGAAGCGCAGGTCGCCGCCGCGCGAAAGGAAATCGAGCGCCTGACCATCACCGCGCCCTTTGCCGGGCTGCTGGAAACCGACACCGCCGAGTTGGGCAGCCTGCTGCAACCCGGCGGGCTGTGCGCCACTGTGATCCAGCTCGATCCGGTGATGCTGGTCGGCTATGTGCCCGAAACGCAGGTGAGCCGGGTCGAAATCGGCGCGCCGGCGGGGGCTGAACTGGCCTCGGGGGACAGGGTGCAGGGCAAGGTCACGTTCCTGTCGCGCGCCGCTGACCCGCAAACCCGCACCTTTCGCGTCGAAATCGAAGTGCCCAACCCCGATCAGCGCCTGCGCGACGGTCAGACCGCCGAGATCGTGATCGCCGCGCCCGGCACCACGGCGCATCTGTTGCCGCAATCGGCGCTGACGCTGGACGATGACGGCATTCTGGGTGTGCGCGTGGTCACTGCCGACAACGCCGCTGAATTCATGCCGGTGGGCCTGATCCGCGACACCATCACCGGCGTGTGGCTGGACGGGCTGCCCGAACAGGTGGATGTGATCATCATCGGTCAGGAATATGTCACCGACGGCGTGCCCGTCACCGCCACCTACCGGGAGACGACCCAATGACCGGACTGGTCGATTGGGCCGCCGCCCGCGCCCGCATGGTCATCGCGTTCATCGTGCTGTCCCTGCTGGCCGGGTCGCTGGCCTATGTCAGCCTGCCCAAGGAAGGTGAGCCGGACATCGAGATCCCGGCGCTGTTCGTCTCGGTGCCCTTTCCCGGCATTTCCGCCGCCGACAGTGAAAAGCTGCTGGTCAAGGTCATGGAAACCGAGCTGAGCGATCTGGACGGGCTCAAGACCATGTCGGCCACCGCCGCCGAGAATTACGCCGGGATCGCGCTGGAATTCGAATATGGCTGGGACAAGACCATGATCATGGCCGATGTCCGCGACGCCATGAACACCGCCGAGGCCAAATTCCCCGCAGGCGCCGACAAATATTCGATCAACGAGATCAATTTCTCGGAATTCCCGATCATCATCGTCAACCTTTCGGGCGCCGTGCCCGAACGCACCATGATCAAGGTCGCACAGGATCTGCAGGACCGGCTCGAGATGCTGGAACCGGTGCTGGAGGCGGGAATCGCCGGAAACCGCGACGAGATGATCGAGGTGGTGATCGACCCGCTGCGCCTTGAGGCCTATAACGTCACCGCAAGCGAGCTGATCAACGTGGTGCGCAACAACAACCAGTTGATCGCCGCCGGCGAGATCGAGACCGAAACCGGCGCTTTCGCGGTCAAGATCCCCGCCTCATTCGACAGCACGCGCAACCTCTATTCGCTGCCGGTCAAGACCAATGGCGACCGCCAGGTCACCCTGGGCGAGCTGGCCCGCGTCAGCCTGACATTCGAGGACCGCACCGGCACCGCGCGGTTCAACGGCGAAACAACGGTGGCCCTGCAGGTGGTCAAGCGCAAGGGCTTCAACATCATGGACACCGCCGATCTGGTGCGCACCACCGTCGATGAGGCGCGCGCTGGCTGGCCCGAGGATCTGCGCGCGGCGGTCTCGGTGGGCACGTCGAACGATCAGTCGCGCACGGTGCAGTCGATGGTCAGTCAACTGGAGGGCTCGGTCCTGACGGCGATTGCGCTGGTGATGATCGTGGTTCTGGCCACGCTTGGCGTGCGCCCGGCGCTGTTGGTCGGCTTTGCCATTCCCACGTCGTTCCTGTTGTGTTTCGCGATGCTGGCGGTGATGGGGATCACCATTTCCAATATCGTGATGTTCGGCCTGATCCTGGCGGTGGGGATGCTGGTGGACGGGGCGATCGTGGTGGTCGAATACGCTGACCGGCGCATTCAGCAAGGCTCGGGGCCGATGCATGCCTATGTCGAGGCGGCCAAGCGGATGTTCTGGCCGGTGACCAGTTCCACCGCGACCACGCTTTGCGCGTTCCTGCCGATGCTGTTCTGGCCCGGTGTCGCGGGGCAGTTCATGGGCATGTTGCCGGTCACGCTGATCTTCGTGCTGTCGGCGTCGCTGCTGGTGGCGCTGGTCTATCTGCCGGTGATGGGCGGTGTGACCGGGCGGCTGGAGGGCTGGATCAATACCCGCGTCGCGCGGATCGCCGATGGTTACTGGCTGTGGCATGTGGCGCTGTTTGTGCTTGCCGGGGCGGGCGTGGCCGCGGGCGGCGCGCTGGTTCCCGTGCTGCTGGAGCTGGTTGCGGCGCAGTTCGAGGGGCTGGATACCGCACGCATCCTGGGTTCGGTCGTGCCGGGGCTTGCCACGATCTTTGCGCTGCTTCTGGGGGTGGTGATCATCGGGGCCATCGCGGCGGCGGGGCTGGGCGCGATCCTGCTGGGGCTGGCGGCAACCGGGCGGCGGTTGCGCAACGCATTGCGCTGGCGTCCCGCCAGGCTGTTGGCGCGCCGCGACACGCAGGTGCAATCGGGCTATCGGCGCAGCGCCTTCGGCTGGTGCATCCAGTTGATCGCCGCCAACCCGGTGGCGCCGCTGATCGCCTTCTGCTCGATCTTCGTTCTGGTCGGCTCGGTGCTGTTTTTCTATATCAACAACAACGCGGGCAGCGAATTCTTTGTGGAATCCGAACCCGAACAGGCCATCGTCTATGTGCGCGGGCGCGGCAACCTGTCGATCGAGCAGAAGGACGATCTGGTGCGCCAGGTCGAGGACATCGTGCGCGCCCATCCCGGCATCCAGACCGCCTTTGCCTTTGCCGGCGATAGCGGGCTGACCAACAACACCGGCGGCGCGCAACCGCCACTGGACACGATCGGGCAGGTTCAGCTTGAGACGATCCCGTGGGAGGACCGCCCCACCGTGTCCGAACCCTGGTTGTTCGGCCTGATCGAGCGCGAAATGCGCGACCCCGCCATGGATGGCGATGTGATCATCGACGAATTGACCGCGCAACTGGAACAGATCCCCGGCATCAAGATCGAGATCCTGGCGCAGGCGCGCGGCCCCGCCTCGGCCAAGCCGGTGCATCTGCGCCTCAAGGGCGATGACTGGGACGACCTGATCACCGCGACCGAAACCGCGCGCACCCGGTTCGAGGCAACGCCGGGTCTGAAACTGATCGAGGACACGCTTCCCCTGCCCGGCATCGACTGGCAGATCGACGTCGATGTGCAAAAGGCCGGGCTATACGGCGCGGACGTGGCCACGGTGGGCGCGATGGTGCAACTGGTCACGCGCGGCATCCTTCTGGACACGATGCGCGTGCCCTCATCGGACGAAGAGATCGACATCCGCGTGCGCCTGCCGCGCGAGGACCGCGTTCTCAGCACGCTGGACACGCTGAAGGTGCGCACCGCCGACGGGCTTGTCCCGCTCAGCAATTTCATCACCCGCAAGCCGGTGAAAAAACTGGCCCAGATCGACCGCATCGACCAGACGCGCTATTTCGACGTCAAGGCGGCCGTCGTGGACGGGCTGACCCGCTCCGTGCAGGGTGCGGATGGCCGCCAGAGCGAGGTTCCGATCAACGCCAATGAACGCATCGCCTATCTGACCACATGGCTCGAATCCGGGGTCCTGCCCGCCGGGATCAGCTATGAATGGACCGGCGATCAGGAGGACCAGCAGGAATCCGGCGAATTCCTGCAAAAGGCATTCCTGGGCGCACTGGGCCTGATGTTCATCATCCTGCTGGCGCAGTTCAACAGCGTCTACAACGCCTTGCTGGTGTTGCTGGCGGTGGTGCTGTCGACCACCGGCGTGCTGATCGGGATGCTGGTGATGAACCAGACCTTTTCGATCATCATGACCGGCACCGGCATCGTTGCCTTGGCCGGGATCGTGGTGAACAACAACATTGTGCTGATCGACACCTATCAGGAATACAGTCGCTACATGCCCCGGATCGAGGCCATCATCCGCACCGCCGAGGCGCGGATCAGGCCGGTCCTGCTGACCACGGTCACCACCATCGCGGGCCTTACGCCGATGGTTCTGGGGCTCAGCCTTGATTTCGTCAATGGCGGCTATGCTTTCGACAGTCCGACATCGCTGTGGTGGAAACAACTGGCAACGGCGGTGGTGTTCGGCCTTGGCATCGCCACGGTTCTGACGCTGGTGTTCACGCCGTCGATGCTGGCGCTCAGGGTCTGGGCGGGCACCTATGTGCTGTGGATCGCGCGCGCGATGGCGGCGTTGTCGATGGGCCGCTCCAGCCGGGCGGCGCGCGACTGGGCGTTGCAGCGCGCGGCGCGCCGCCTGCGTGCCCCCGAAATCATCTGGATGGAGGCCCCCCCGCCCCCGTCAGAGCAGGCGCAAGGCCCCGAAGACCAAGGCGGGCCAGAGGCCACGCAAACCCCCAGCGAACCGGGCACCGAACCGGGCGATGAGGGCGGCGATACAGACGGCCCGACCCCGCCGGATTCACTGCGCGCGGCGGAATAATCCGCGTTTTCGCAGCGCCGCGCGCGGGTGCGGCTCGCAGGCGCTGGCGTGGCTAGCGGGTGCGCTCAGGCGGCCTCTTCCTCGCTGGCCTGGCGTTGCCAGAGGCCAAAGTAGCGGCCCTGCTGCTCAAGCAATTCGTCATGGGTGCCCTGCTCGACGATGCGCCCCGCCTCAAGCACGACGATGCGGTCGGCGTCGGCCACCGTGCTGAGACGATGGGCGATGGTGATCACCGTGCGCCCTTCGGCGGCGCGTTTCAGCGCGGTCTGGATGTCACGCTCGGTCTGGGTATCAAGGGCGCTGGTCGCCTCGTCCAGCAGCAGGATCGGCGGGTTCTTCAGCAGGGTGCGGGCGATGCCGACGCGCTGTTTCTCACCCCCGGACAGTTTCAGACCGCGTTCACCGACCTGCGTGTCATAGCCCTGCGGCAGCGCGCTGACGAAGTCGTGGATCTGGGCGGCGCGGGCCGCATCCTCGATCTGTTCGCGGGTGGCGCCCTCGAGGCCATAGGCGATGTTGTAGCCGATCGTGTCGTTGAACAGCACAGTATCCTGCGGCACCACGCCGATCCGCATGTGCAGGCTGGATTGGGTCACGTCGCGCAGATCCTGCCCGTCGATGCGCACCGCCCCGCCCTGCACGTCATAAAAGCGGAACAACAGCCGCCCGATGGTGGATTTTCCCGACCCCGAAGGGCCGACCACGGCCACGGTCTGACCCGCGGGCACATCCAGCGTCAGCCCCTTGAGGATCGGGCGCGCGGCATCATAGCCGAAGGTCACATTGTCGAAGCTGACCGCGCCGCCCTCGACACGCAGCGCGACGGCATCGGGGCGGTCGGTGACATCCGGGGGCTGTTCGAGCAGGCCGAACATCTCGCCCATATCCACGAGGCTCTGACGGATTTCCCGATAGACCGTCCCGAGAAAGTTCAGCGGCATGGTGATCTGGATCATGTAGGCGTTGACCATGACGAAATCGCCCACGGTCAGCGTGCCGGACTGCACCCCC
This sequence comes from uncultured Roseovarius sp., assembly GCA_934501475.1. Taxonomy (GTDB): domain Bacteria; phylum Pseudomonadota; class Alphaproteobacteria; order Rhodobacterales; family Rhodobacteraceae; genus Roseovarius. The sequence goes on from CAKSUL010000032.1 coordinate 20,984, forward strand.
CTGGCCGCCATGACCATGACCGCGACCAGCCCGCCGGTGATCAGCGCCGATTGCCCGACATTGAGAAAGGACAGCGAATAGGAGGTCTGCAGCGCCGCGCGCTCATAACCGGCCATGGCCACATCATAGCGCGCCGCCTCGCTCTCTTCCGCGCCGAAATACTTGACGGTTTCAAAGTTCAGCAGGCTGTCGATGGCCTTCTGGTTGGCGTCGGTGTCATGTTCGTTCATCTCGCGGCGCAGCTTGACCCGCCATTCCGTCACCTTGAAGGTGAAGGCGACATAGGCCGCGATCACGCCCATGACCACGACCACATACCAGACATCGAACAGCGTCCAGAAGATGATCCCGATCAGCAGCAGTTCCAGGATCAGCGGGCCGATCGAAAAGATCATGAAGCGCAGCAGGAAATCCACGCCCTTGACGCCGCGCTCGATGATCCGGCTGAGGCCGCCGGTCTTGCGGGTGATGTGATAGCGCATCGACATGCGGTGGATATGCCGGAAGGTGCGCAGCGCCAATGCGCGCAATGCGCGCTGCGCGACGGCGGCGAAAACCGCGTCGCGCAATTGCTGGAACGCCACGTTCATCAGCCGCGCCACGCCATAGGCCACCGTCAGCCCGATCGCCCCCGCGCCCAGGGTCCAGGCCGCATCCGCCCCCCCCTCGCCCGCCAGCGCATCCACCGCCGCCTTGTAGAAGAACGGCGTGCCCACGGCGATCAGCTTGGCCAGTACCAGGATGAAGAGCGATATCACCACCCGCCATTTGACCCAGGCCTGCCCCTCGGGCCAGAGATAGGGGGCCACCTTGCGCAAGGTGGTCCAGCCTGAGGCCG
>CAKSUL010000033.1 GCA_934501475.1 uncultured Roseovarius sp.
ATCGGCGGCCGGCTGCCGCTCGCCGAACGCCAGGACCTTCGCGTGCTGGCGCACCATCGCCACATCGTCGAAGGGCGCAAGCCGCCCGCCGAGCGGGCCGGGTCATAGGGGTTGCGCGTCGCCCCATGCACCGGATTGAACGTGTGACTGCCCAGCCCGAATTCCGGCACGTTGGTCTTGCCGATGAAAATCGCACCCGCCGCGCGCATCCGCGCCACATGCAGCGAATCCTGCGCCGCCACCTGCCCGGCAAACACCGGCGATCCCTGCGAGGTCACCATCCCGCGCACATCCGCCAGATCCTTGATCGCCACCGGCAGGCCCTGCAACGCGCCGCTCCCGCTTGAGGCGCGCGCCTGTGCCAGCAACGCATCGCCATCACACAGCTCGATGATCGCATTGACCGGGCCGTTCACCGCCGCGATCCGCTCCAGCGTGGCGCGCATGATCTCTTCGGCACTCACCTCGCCGCGGCGCATCAGCGCCAGTTGCCCGCGCGCGCCCAGTTTCAGAACCTCGTCCATCCCGTCCCCCTGTCGGATCACAGCGCAGGGCACGATGCCCCGCCCCCTTCATTTTTCCTGAAAATACTCAAAATCCCGCCCCCGCCAAGGGCGCGCCGCCTATGGCGTGTCGCGTTGATCTGAGGCACGGATCAGAGGCGAAAGACCTCAGTCGGCCTGCGCTTCGGCGCGGCTCTTGCCCGAGACATTCATCGCCAGCGTCGCCGCCATGAACTGGTCCAGATCGCCATCCAGAACACCCTTGGTGTCCGAGGTCTCATGGTTCGTGCGCAGATCCTTGACCATCTGGTAGGGCTGCAGGACATATGAGCGGATCTGATTGCCCCAGCCCGCATCGCCCTTGGCGTCATGCGCCTGGTTGATGGCCGCGTTGCGTCGGTCCAGCTCCAGCTGATAGAGCCGCGATTTCAGCGCCTTCATGGCGATATCCCGGTTCTGGTGCTGGGATTTCTCGGAACTGGTGACGACGATCCCGGTGGGATGGTGGGTGATGCGCTCCGCCGAATCGGTGGTGTTGACGTGCTGACCGCCCGCCCCCGAACTGCGATAGGTGTCGATGCGGATATCGGCCGGGTTCACCTCGATGTCGATATTGTCATCCACCACCGGATAGACCCAGACCGAACAGAAGGACGTATGCCGCTTGGCCGCGGAATCAAAGGGCGAGATCCGCACCAGACGATGCACGCCGGATTCGGATTTCAGCCAGCCATAGGCATTGTGACCGCTGATCTTGTAGGCGGCCGATTTGATCCCGGCCTCGTCGCCGGATTGCTCGGACTGCAACTCGACGGTAAAGCCGCGCTTTTCGGCCCATCGCACATACATCCGCGCCAGCATGCTGGCCCAGTCGCAGGATTCGGTGCCCCCCGCGCCGGCGTTGATCTCGAGGAATGTGTCATTGGCGTCCGCTTCACCGTCCAGCAGCGCCTCAAGCTCCTTGGCGGCGGCCTTCCTGGCCAGCGCGCGGATGGCGGATTCGGCCTCGGCCACCACGGCGGCGTCATCCTCCATCTCGCCCAGCTCGATCAGTTCCAGATTGTCGCTCAGGTCCTGGCGGATGCTGTCATGGGTTTCCATCGCATCCAGCAGGCTCTGGCGGTCGCGCATCAGTTTTTGCGCGCGCTCCGGGTCGTTCCACAGGTCCGGATCTTCGACGCGGGCGTTGAATTCCTCCATCCGGTGCGGCGCGGTGTCATAGCCCATGCGCTGGCGCAAAAGGTCGAGGGAGGTTTCGATCTCGTCAGCAAGGCTCTGGATTTCGGCGCGCATCATATGGTCCTTTGGCTCGGCTCAGAAGCGGGTGATAGCGCAGGCGGCGCAGGCGGGCAAGACTTTGGCGCGCGCCTGCACGCGCGACCTTGCCATGGGTTGCAGTCAATAGAGCCCGCCGGAACTCATCGAGCCGAAGGTCGCCTTTTCCCCCACCTGCCCGGTCGATCCGGTCGAGGTGGTGACATCCCTCACGTTTTCGCTCTCGCCCTCCTTGAACAGGTCGAGATCGTGGCCCATCGCGAACCCGCCATCATAGGTCAGCCCGAAGATCGGATCTTCGCCGTCGCGGAAATATTCGGCCACCACATGATTGCCACTGGCCGAATCGGGCAAGCGCGCGCCGGTATAGCGGTCGATCTTGATGAAATGGCCGCCGGGGGGGACCGCGAATTCACCACCGCCGTATTTCTCGGTCGCCTTGCGCATGAACTGGGTGAAAACCGGCCCGCACATCCCCGCGCCATAGGCCCCACTGCCCAGGCTGCGCGGCTGATCGAACCCGATATAGCACCCGGCCACGATATTGCTGGTAAAGCCGACAAACCACACGTCGCGCGCATCGTTGGTGGTGCCGGTCTTGCCCGCCACCGGCACGCTCAGGCGCACATTGCCCGCCGCCGTGCCGCGCTCGACCACGCCGCGCATCATCGAGGTCAGCTGATAGGCGGTGATCGCGTCGATCACGCGCTCGCGGTCGGAGACGATGCGCGGGCCACGGTTGGAGGGAATGTCGGGATCGTCGCAATCGACGCAGCGGCGCGGATCATGCCGATAGACCGTGCGCCCATAGCGGTCCTGCACCCGGTCCACCAATGTCGGCTCGACGCGCTCACCGCCATTGGCGAACATCGCATAGGCCGCGACCATGTTGAAGACGGTGGTTTCCTCGGACCCCAGCGAGTTGGCCAGAAACGGGCCCATGCGTTCGTAGACGCCAAAGCGTTCGGCATAAGAGGCCACCGTATCCATGCCGATTTCCTGTGCCAGACGGATGGTCATCAGGTTTCGCGATTGCTCGATCCCGGTGCGCAGCGGTGTGGGGCCATAGAATTTGTTGGATGAATTGCGCGGCCGCCACAGCCCCTGGGGGGTGTTGATCTCGATCGGGGCGTCGACGATGATCGTAGCCGGGCTATAGCCGCTGTCCAGCGCCGCGGCATAGACGAAGGGCTTGAAGCTGGAGCCGGGCTGGCGTTTGGCCTGTGTGGTGCGGTTGAACACCGAATGCTGATAGGAAAACCCGCCCTGCATGGCGATCACCCGGCCGGTATTGACGTCCATCGCCATGAACGCGCCCTGCACTTCGGGGACCTGGCGCAGGGTCCAGCGCAGGAACGTGCCGTCCTTGACCATGCGGCGCACATGCACCACGTCGCCGACCTCGAAGGTCTTCTGAAAGCTGCCGGGCAGCCAGGAAATGTCGTTGCGCGGCACGATGGGCGGCTCGGCCTCGGTGGGTTCGACGCCTTCGATGCCCAATGTCATCTGCTGATCTTCGATCTTCAGCACCACGGCGGGGTGCCATTGCCCATCCAGCTGGATGTCGCGCGCAACATCGGCGTTCAACAGCGCCTCGCGCCATGTCGCCTCGTCGGTCAGGGCCTCGGGCGGCAGGGTCACGCCGGTGCCGCGCCAGCGGCCACGCCCGCGGTCATATTCTTCCAGCTTGCCTTGCAGCGCCAGCGCCGCCTCGATTTGCATTTCGGGATCGACCGTCGCGCGCACCGACAGGCCACCGGTGAAAAACTCGCCCTCGCCGAAATCGCGGCTGAGTTGGCGGCGGATCTCATCGGTGAAATAGTCCCGCGGCGGCATGGCCTCGGAGAATGGCTCGAAATCGCCGTTCTGGACCGAGCGCAGCGGCTGCGCCACCTCGGATTCATAGACGGCCTGGGTGATATAGCCGTTTTCAGCCATTTCGCGCAGCACGAAATCGCGCCTGGTCTTCAGCCGGTCCGCCGCGCGCACCGGGTGGTAATCGCTGGGGGCCTTGGGCATCGAGGCCAGGAACGCCGCCTCATGCGGGGCCAGTTCACCGAGGGATTTGTTGAAATAGGTCTGCGCCGCCGCCGCCACGCCATAGCTGTTCTGGCCCAGGAAGATCTCATTGAGGTACAGTTCAAGGATGCGTTCCTTGTCCAATGTCTCTTCGATCCGGGTGGCCAGGATGATTTCCTTGATCTTGCGCTCGACCTTGCGATCGCCCGACAACAGGAAGTTCTTCATCACCTGCTGGGTGATCGTCGAGGCGCCGCGCACCGTTTCGCCGCGCGTGCGCACTGCCTCGACGGCCGCGGCCGCGATGCCGCGCGCGTCATAGCCGGAATGGGTGTAGAAATTCTTGTCCTCGGCGGAAATGAACGCCTGTTTGATCAGCGTCGGAATCTCCTCGGCGGGGGTGAACAGGCGGCGTTCGCGCGAAAACTCGTCGATGATGCGCCCTTCGCCGGAAAAGATCCGGCTGATGGTCGGGGGGGTATAGGTGGCCAGGCTCTGATGGCTGGGCAGGTCGCGGCCATAGATATAGAATACCGCGCCGATGCTGAGCGCGATCATCATCACCCCCAGCGTGATCGTGCTGAAAACCGTGCCGAATAGTGTCAATATGGATCTGAGCACTGTTTCCCCCGCTCAAGCGTAGAAGTTCATATAGGCACGCAGGTGCCCCGCGTCAAAAGGCATGATGCGCCCGGATGTGCCGGATTCCGCGCACGCGCGAACACGTTTGCGTCACTGGCCGCGTCACTGGCCGCATCTCCGGCCTCTCACTGGCGCACCAGATGCGCCGCGGCGGCATCGGCGCGCGCCCATGCGCCAAGCGCGTCGCTGATCGCCACCGCCATGCGCAGCCGCCAGTCGGCATCGGCCAGATTGTCGATGTCGCGGGTGTTGGACATGAAACCCAGCTCCAGCAGGACCGACGGAATATCCGGCGATTTCAGGACCGAGAAACTGGCCCCGCGCAAGGGCCGCCCGTTCAGCGCCAGATCCATCTCGCGCAGGCCCAGCACCATGGCGCGCGCCAGCAGATCGGCGCGCGGCTGTGTCTCCATGCGCGCCAGATCCATCAGCACATCCGCCACCACATCATCGGTGCCGGTCAGGTCGATCCCGGCCAGCATGTCGGCGCGGTTATGGCGCTCGGCCAGCGCCGCACTGGCCGCGTCGGACGCATCATCCGACAGGGTATAGACCGTCGCACCGCGCGCCGAGCCTTCGCTGAGCGCGTCGGCATGCAGCGAAATGAACACATCCGCCCCCGATTGATGCGCGATCGCGACCCGGCGTTCCAGGCTGACGAAATGATCCGCCTCGCGTGTCAGGACCACCTCATATTCGCCCGTGCGCAGCAGCGTTTCCTTGAGCTGGCGCGCAAAGCTCAGCATCAGGTCCTTTTCGCTATGCTCGCCATGTTCGGCCCCCGGATCAATGCCGCCATGGCCGGGATCGAGCACGATGACCAGCGGCGCACCCGCCGCCCTGGCCGGCTTGCCGGTGCCGCGCATCGCCGGATCGGGATAATCCCATTGCGGCGAGACGGGCATCCCGGCGCGCGCGCTGAACTCATCCTCGTCGCCCAGGCGCAGCCGCACCTGCAGGCGCGCACCACCCCCGGCCGCATCAACCTGCATTTCCGACGTGTCCAGCATCAGAGGGGCCGCCAGATCCACCACCATGCGCGACCAGCCCTCACGAAAGCCGCCCACCCGCACGTCCGTCACCTGATCGGTGTCGATCAGCGCGCGCGGGCGGATGTTGCGCCAATCCACTTCGCGGAAGTCCAGCACCAGACGGCGCGGCGCATCCAGCGTGAAGACCCGGTAGGGAATGCCCTGCGACAGCGCCAGGTCGATCTGAACCGCGCTGCGCGCGCCGCTGATGCGGCTTTGCCCGGCGTCCAGCCGTGCCAACCCGCTGAACCCCTGCGCAAAAGCCGCTTGGGCCGCGAAGATCGCCCAGACAAGGGCGATTGCAAATCTGATCATTCTGCTCACTCGTCGCGCCTCACCGGATGGCCCGGTTGTGTGGTTCGCCTGACTGTTTGGGCGCAGTATAACAAGGTTTCGCGCCCGGCACGAGGGGACGCATCACGGCTTTTCGCGCTCGGCCATGAATTTGGCCAGACGGCGCAGCCCCTCGGCGATATCCTCGGTGGCGCGGGCATAGGAAAACCGGATCGTGCCATGGCCGCGCACCGGGTCGAAATCCAGCCCCGGCGTCACCGCCACGCCGGCGTGCTCCAGTATCTCGGCGGCAAAGGCGCGGCTGTCATCGGTCAGGTGGCTGACATCGGCATAGACGTAAAACGCCCCGTCCGGTGGCGCGATACGGTCGAACCCGGCCCTGGGCAGCCCCTCCAGCATCAGCGCGCGGTTGGCGCGGTAGACATCCATGTTGGCCTGCAATTCATCCGCGCAATCCATCGCCGCAAGGGCAGCGATCTGGCTGGCATGGGGCGGGCAGATAAAGAAATTCTGCGCCAGTCGCTCGATCACGCGGACATGATCCTCGGGCACCACCATCCATCCCAGCCGCCAGCCGGTCATCGAGAAATACTTGGAAAACGAGTTGATCACATAGGCGTCGTCGCTGATTTCCAGCGCGGTCACCGCCTTGGCCTCATATTCGATGCCGTGATAGATCTCATCGCTGATGAAACTGGCGCCCTGCGCGGCGGCCCCCTCCATCAGCGCGCTCAGCGCCGCGCGGTCCAGCATCGTGCCCGACGGATTCGCCGGCGAGGCCACCATCAGCCCCTGCAAACCCAGCCCCGCCAGATCGGCAGGCACCGGTTGCAGGCGGTTCTGCGGCGTGGTCTCGATATCCACCGCCACCAGATCCAGCGCGCGCAGGATCTGGCGATAGGACGGATAGCCCGGCGCGCCGATGCCCACACGGTCCCCCGCATCAAACAGCGCGGTGAACGCCAGGATAAAGGCGCTCGACGATCCCGGCGTGACGATCACCCTTCCCGGCGCAAGGTCCAGATCATACCATTCCCCGTATAGCTGCGCGATGCGGGCACGCAGCGCAGGCAGGCCAAGGGCCACGGTATAACCCAACGCCCCCTGCTCCATCGCCGCGCTCAGCGCGGCGCGCGCACCTGCGGGGGCGGGTGTGCCGGGCTGGCCAACCTCCATGTGGATGATGTGGCGGCCCGCCTCCTCGGCGGCGCGCGCGGCCTCCATCACATCCATCACAATGAAGGCATCGACCTGTGAGCGTCTTGAGTTCCGCATCGCTTTGTTCCTAGAGTGGCAAGAACCCTTCGTTTGACCATAATATGGCCCATCGTCAATGCATCTGATCCGTGTTTTCGCCCTTGTCGTCCTTGCGCTGACCACCCAGATCCTGCCGGCGCAGGCGCTGACGCTGCTGCGCGATCCCGATATCGAATATGCGCTCAAGCGGCTGGCGACCCCGATCCTCAAGGCGGCGGGGCTCAGCCCCGAACGGATGAGCATCCTGATCATAGATGACCGCAATCTCAACGCGTTCGTCGTCGATCGCGACAGCATATTCATCCATTCCGGCCTGCTGCTGAAGATGAACAGCCCCGAAATGCTGCAATCCGTCATCGCCCATGAGGCCGCCCATATCGCCAATGGCCATCTGGTGCGCCGCCCCGTCAACATGCGCAACGCGCAGACCGCTGCCGGTCTGGGCGTGGCGCTGGCTGCCGCCGCGGGCGCGATCAGCGGCAATGCACAGGCCGCCGCCGGGGCCGCCGTGGGGATGACCAACACCGCCCAACGGCTGTTTTTTGCCCATAACCGCGCCGAGGAAAGCAGCGCCGACAATTCCGGCGTCGGCTATATGGTGCGCGCCGGGATCGACCCGGTCGGCTTTGTCGAGGTGATCGACATCTTTCGCGGCCAGGAGGCCCTGTCAGCCGCGCGCCAGGACCCCTATGCGCGCACCCATCCGCTGTCGGCGGACCGCTACCGCGTGATCAAGCGCCTGACCGAGGCCCATGGCGGCAAGGCAACCACCAGCAACGACGCGCTATACTGGTTTGCCCGCGCCAAGGGCAAGCTGTCGGCGTTCGAACGCGCGCCCAAATGGACGCGCGCGCGCGCCGGTGAATACGGCTTTGCCGATGTGGCGCTGATGCGCGAAGCGGTGGCGTGGCATCGCCAGTCCAACCTCGCAAAATCCATCGCCGCCATGGACAAGGCCATCGCCCTGCGCCCCGATGACCCCTATTACCACGAATTGCGCGGGCAGATCCTGATGGAAAGCCGTCAGTTCGCCGCCGCCACCGCGGCCTATGCGCGCGCGGTCAACCTCGATCCGAACAACGCGCTGATCCTTGGCTCTTACGGGCGCGCGTTGATCGCGCAGGAACAGGTCAACAAGGCGCTGAGCATCCTGGAAAAGGCGCGCGCGCGCGACGGGCGCGACATCAGGGTGATGCGCGACCTGGCCGTGGCCTATGCCAAGACCGGCAATAACGGCATGGCCTCACTGGTCACGGCCGAACGCTATGCCATGTCCGGGCGCCTCGAGGATGCGGGGATTCATGCCAAACGGGCCTCGGATCTGCTGCCTCGCGGTTCGGGTGGTTGGCAAAGGGCGCAGGATGTGCTTTCTGCCGCCAAGTCTGCAAAATAACGGAGATACTCCTGATGAAACGCCTGTTGACCACCACCGCCCTTGCAATCGCCGTGGGGTCGCCCGCTTTGGCCTTTGACCCCGCCGCCATGTCCCAGGCCGAACGCGAGGCCTTTGGCAGCGAAATCCGCGCCTATCTGCTGGAGAATCCCGAAGTGATCTTCGAGGCCGTGGCCGTTCTGGAACAGCGCCAGGCCGAGGCCCAGGAGGCCGGCGACGGCGCGCTGATCGCCGCCAATGCCGACGCGCTGTTTGACGACACGCACAGCTATGTCGACGGCAATCCCGAAGGCGACATCACCGTGGTCGAGTTTTTCGACTATCGCTGCGGCTATTGCCGCAAGGCCTTTGACGATGTGAACGCGCTTCTTGAGCAGGATGGCAACATCCGCCTGATCCTCAAGGAATTCCCCATTCTGGGCGAGCAATCGACGCTGTCCTCGCGCTTTGCCATCGCGACCAAGCAGGTCGCCGGGGATGAGGCCTATAAATCGGTGCATGACGCGTTGATGACGTTCAAGGGCGATCTGTCGGACACCGCGCTGCGCCGCCTTGCCGAGGGTCTGGGCATCGACGCCGACCCGGTGCTGGCGCATATGAACAGCGACGAGGTGGATGTGGTGATCGCGGCCAATCATGCGGTCGGTCAGGCGATGCAGGTTTCGGGCACGCCGTCCTTTGTCTTTGGCGATCAGGTGCTGCGCGGCTATGTGCCGCTGGACGGCATGTTGCAGATCGCCGCCGAGATCCGCGCGCAGGACGGCTGATCACTCGATAAGAAAACCGCGGGCGGCGGGGGTTTACTCTGCCGCCTCGGAGGCGCCTGACGCAGCGGCGGCCAGATCGGCCTCGATGCGCGCGGCGCGGGTCTCGACCTGTTCGACGATATGGTCGATCATCTGCTCATTGTTCAGCTTGTGGCTCTGCTTGCCGGCCAGATAGACCATCCCCGACCCTGCCCCGCCACCGGTAAAGCCGACATCGGTCATCAGCGCCTCGCCGGGGCCGTTGACGACACAGCCGATGATGCTCAGGCTCATCGGGGTCTTGATATGCTCCAGCCGCTGTTCGAGGATCTCGACGGTGCGGATCACGTCAAAGCCCTGTCGCGCACAGCTGGGGCAGCTGATGATGTTGACGCCGCGATGGCGCAGGCCAAGCGATTTCAGCATCTCGAACCCGACCTTGATTTCCTGCACCGGATCGGCGGACAGGCTGACGCGGATCGTGTCGCCGATGCCCGCCCATAGCAGGTTGCCCATGCCGATGGCGGATTTGATCGTGCCGCTCATCAGGCCGCCCGCCTCGGTGATGCCCAGGTGGATCGGGGCATCGGTGGCCTCGGCCAGTTGTTGATAGGCGGCGGCGGCCATGAAAACATCCGACGCCTTGACGCTGATCTTGAACTCGTGAAAATCGTTGTCCTGCAGGATGCGCATATGTTCCAGCCCAGACTCGACCATGGCATCGGGGCAAGGTTCCCCGTATTTGTCCAGCAGGTGTTTCTCCAGCGACCCGGCATTCACGCCGATGCGGATCGAACAACCATGATCGCGCGCGGCCTGGATCACGTCGCGCACCCGCTCGGGGCTGCCGATATTGCCGGGGTTGATGCGCAGGCAGGCCGCGCCCGCCTCGGCCGCCTCGATCCCGCGCTTGTAGTGAAAATGGATATCCGCAACCAGCGGCACCGGGCTTTCGCGCACGATGTCGCGCAGCGCGCGCGATGACGCCTCATCGGGCACCGACACGCGCACGATATCGGCCCCCGCATCGGCGGCGGCCTGGATCTGGGCGACGGTTGCGGCCACATCCGTGGTGGCGGTGTTGGTCATGGTCTGCACGCTGATCGGCGCATCGCCCCCCACCGCCACATTGCCCACCATGATCTGCCGGCTCTTGCGGCGATGGATATTGCGCCAGGGGCGGATATGGTTCAGCGACATTGCGTGCGGTCCTGTGTGCTCGGGATGTTGGCCATAGATAGGACGATGTGCGCCGCGCTGCAATGCGAGAGGGCGTCTGTCCGCGTGAAAACGCCGCGATGAACGCTACATTCCGGCCCGGCGATTGCGAGGGTGGATTACTGGGCGACGCCCTGCAATGCCGCGACGTAGCGCGAGAAATCGCTGTCCTGGGTCAAATCCGCAACCTCGAGCGTCTCGGTCAGCGCCGCTGAGGCCAGCGCGAGATTGGACGTCACCGACCCGCGCGGCCCGGCGGGGCCATAATGGGTGCCGTTCACCGAGAAATAGATCGCACCCGATTCCCCGACACGCAGGGTTGGCGGCACTTCGGTCGCGGGCACGTCATAGGTATCGCCCGCGTTCATGATCCCTTCAAAGATCACGCTGCCGTCGGCGGCGCGCACGCGCACCCATGCCGGACGCACCGCAACCATGCGCACACCCGGTGTTGCCTGTTCCACCACCTGCGGACCAAGAACCGAGGCGATGGCCGCATCAATCGGATTGCTGGGCTCTGCCATCTGGCCAGAGGTCAGCCCGCCGGAGGTCAGACCGCCGGAGGTTCTGGCATCGGTGGCATCCGCGCGGATCGTGCCGACGCTCGCCGGGTCCAGCGTGGAAATCGGCGCATCGCGCGCCACCAGCACCGGCACGTCCAGCGCCTTGGGCCGATAAAGCCGGTCCAGGCTGTCGATGCCGGGTGTGGTCAGGTCATCCGCATCGACAGTGTCGCGCCCGAATGCCGTGGTCGAGGACGCCGCCTGAAGCGGATCGAGATCGGCCAGAACGTCGGGCGTGTTTTCCACCGGTGACACATGCACGCGCTGCACTTCGTTCAGCACGCTCCAGCCGCCATAGCCGATGGCGCCGATCAGCGCGACCAGCACCGCAAGCGAGCCGACCGCGCCGGGTTCGATCCGCGACAGCAGGCTTTCGGCGGCCGGCACGAAGGGGGTGCTGGGTGCGGTCAGGCGGTCATCGCCGCGCCGCGCCGAGGCGCGTGCGATCGGCTCATCGGATTTGCGCACCGACGACGCGGCAGCCGACATGCCATGCGCGATGGCAAAGCCGCTTTCGGCGCAGAAACTGGCAAAGGCGCGGTCCGGGTCCATCTGCAGATAGCGCGCATAAGAGCGCACATAGCCGGGGATGAAACCGGGGGTGTCAAAGGCATCGGGATCCGCATTCTCGATCGCGGCCACATAGCTGGCCTTGATCCTGAGTTCGCGCTCCACATCCAGAAGGGATTTTCCGAGAGTCGCCCGTTCGCCGCGCATGAGATCGCCAAGACGCAGTTCAAACGAGTCGAACCCGCGTTGTTCCGCCTCTTTGGATTCACTGACGCGAGACTTGCGACGCAATCTCATACAACCTGCCCTCTGCCTTCTTTGTGACCTGTGCCCGAATGTCCCGATTCGGAACCTGTCCTCTTGTTTCGAATACGTTACCACAGCGCAAGAATTTTTGCACCACTGCGGCCTTCACCCGGTTAACTCGGCACGATTCAGCCAAAACCCGCGTATTTTCGCAGGTTTGCGCGCTATATGGCGGCGTGAGGCCACACAGGCGCGGAACAAAAGTGACGCAACGGCGTGCATCCTGATAGCCCCTCTCAGATCGTCCGGGTTGCCCCTGGCAGCGCGGATACAAGACCTGCCCCGCACCTGCAACAGTCTAAACCGGATCGTGCGGCGCGACGTTGATCCGTGTCAATCGCTGCGCGAAATCCCGCCATCTATCGGGTGGACAGCACGGCGCGGGCTGCTACCCTGCGCTTCATCCGCAACCCAATCCAAGGCCCGCCCATGTCCCTCACCGCCATCCTGTCCCGCATCGACAATCAGTTGCCCGCCGCCACCGAGCGCCTGCTGGAATTCCTGCGCATCCCCTCCATCTCGACCGACCCGGCCTATGCGGGGCCCTGTCAGGACGCCGCCGACTGGCTGGTGGCGGATCTGAAAACACTGGGCGCGCGCGCGGAAAAGCGCGACACCCCCGGTCATCCGATGGTGGTGGGCCATGTGGACGGCGCCAACCCGGACGCGCCGCATCTGCTGTTTTACGGGCATTACGATGTGCAGCCGGTTGATCCGCTTGAGTTGTGGGACAATGACCCCTTCGATCCCCGGATCGAGGACACCGCGCGCGGCAAGGTCATTCGCGGGCGCGGCGCGGGTGACGACAAGGGCCAGTTGATGACCTTTGTCGAGGCCTGCCGCGCCTATCGGGACGTCACCGGCGCGATGCCCTGCAAGATCACGTTCTTCTTTGAGGGCGAAGAGGAATCCGGCTCTCCGTCGCTGGTGCCGTTCATGCAGGAAAACGCGGATGAGTTGCGCTCGGATCTGGCGCTGATCTGCGACACGGGGCTGTTTCAGTCGCGCACCCCCGCCATCGTCACCATGCTGCGCGGGATGCTGAGCGAGGAATTCACCATCACCGGCCCGGATGTGGACCTGCATTCGGGGTTCTTTGGCGGGCTGGCGATGAACCCGATCCGCGTCCTGTCGCGCATCCTGGCCGATCTGCATGACGACAGCCGCCGGGTCACGATCCCCGGTTTCTATGACGGCATCCCCGATCTGACGCCCGAGGTCGCGGCGCAGTGGGAGGCGCTGAATTTCGATCACAAGGCGTTCCTTGGCGCGGTCGGCCTGAGCGAGCCCGCAGGCGAGCGGGGGCGCACCCCGCTCGAGATGACATGGTCACGCCCAACCGCCGAGGTCAACGGCATCTGGGGCGGCTATACCGGCGACGGGTTCAAGACCGTCCTGCCCTCCAAAGCGTCGGCCAAGATCAGCTTTCGTCTGGTCGAAGGCCAGGACCCGCTGGCCCTGCGCGAGGCGTTCCGCGCCTTTGTGCGCGCCCGCCTGCCCGCCGATTGCAAGGTCGAATTCCGCGGCCACGGCGCCAGCCGCGCCAGCGTGATGGCCACCGACCACCCCGCATTCGAAGCGGCGCGCGCCGCCCTCAGCGATGAATGGCCCGAACCGGCGGCCTATGTCGGCTGTGGCGGCTCGATCCCGATCGCGGGGCATTTCACCGAAATTCTGGGCACCAGCGCCATGCTGATCGGCTTTGGCAAGGATGACGACGCCATCCATTCCCCAAACGAGAAATACGACATGGAAAGCTTTCACAAGGGCACGCGCAGCTGGGCGCGGATTCTGGACGCGCTGACCTGATGTGATCGCGGTGCCGGCGGCCTAACCGGACGCGCTGACGCGTTTGCTGCGCCAAAGGATGAAAAGGCCGGCAATGACGATAAGGCCCGCCCCGATCATCATCGACGCCGTCAGCGACTCGCCAAACAGCAACACGCCAAGCGCCATGCCAAAGATCAGCCGGGTATATCGGAACGGCGTCACCGCCGAGACCTCGCCGGTGCGCATCGCCGTCATCAGACAGCCATAGGCCGCAACGCCCGCCAGCACCGCCGCCAGCAGGTGAAACGACGTCTGAATGTCCGGGCGCACGAATGATGCACCCTGCCAGATTGAGAACGCCGCGCCCGCAACGATGACCGACAGAAAACCATAGACACCCAGAATCGACGCGCTGAGCGACGCGGGCGCGGCGCGGCTGGCAAGGTCGCGCCCCGCAAAGCCCAGCGTCCCGATCACCGCCAGAACCGACAGTATCGAAAAACCGTCGGTTCCCGGCTGAAGGATCACCAGAACGCCCGTGAACCCGATGAAAATCGCCGTCCATCTGCGCCAGCCGATCCGCTCGCCAAACACCAGTGCCGCGCCCGCGATGACGACAAGCGGGGTCGCCTGCAGGATGACGGTCGCCGCCGACAACGGGATCAGCGAAATCGCGAGCACATAGAACAACCGCCCGATGATCTCAAAGAGCACCCGCACCAGCATCGGCCTGGACATGACATCCGGGTTGAACAGGGTCTCGTTTTTCAGGCGCGCGATGCAGGCAAAGACCACCGCGCCGCCGGCTCCGAAGATGATCAGGATCTGACCGACCGGAAGGGTCTGGGACGCTGCCTTGACGAAGGTGTCCTCAACGGCGAATCCGGCCATGGCGGCAATCATCCAGAAACTGCCCAGCAGGTTGGCCCTGCGGTCGGTCGCGATGTGAAGTGTCAAGATGGTCCCGATTCTGCGTTTGTCTCTGACGGGGATGCACGCAAGTCTGGATGCTGCAGGGTTCAGCAATCCGATGCGGGAAATATGGATGAAGGTCAACGGAAATGACCACGCTCACATCGATGCGCGTCCGGAGAGCGTTGATAGGACCCCCCTGCCGGCTCAGGCCTGCGTCTAATCCGGTGTCTGACCGGGTGCATGATCAAGCGTCTCACCCCTGCGCGCCATCGTGTTGCGCAGCCAATCGGGGTCCATCTGCGGCACCGAGGCCAGCAATTCCTTTGTATAGGCCTGCGTGGGATTGGCCAGCAGCTCGGTCGCGGGGCCCTGTTCGACGATGCGGCCGCGATGCATCACCACCACATGATCCGAAATCGCGCGCACGGTTTCGATGTCATGGGTGATGAACACAAAGGTGCGCCCCATGTCCTTTTGCAGCTTCAGGATCAGTTTCAGGATCTGTTCCTGCACCAGTTGATCCAGCGCCGATGTCACCTCGTCGCAGATGAAGATGTCCGGCTCGGCCGCCAGCGCGCGCGCAATCGCCACGCGTTGCTTCTGACCGCCCGACAGTTCGGGGGGGCGGGTCTGCATCCGCTCGGGCGGGATGCCGACCAGTTGCAGGATCTCACCGACGCGCTGACGTCTGGCGCGCCCGCGCAGCCCCAGATAGCGCTGCAAGGGGCGCCCGATGATGGTCTCGATGGTGTGATGCGGGTTCAGCGCCGTGTCGGCGGATTGATAGATCATCTGGATGCGGCGCAACAGATCCCTGCCGCGCGCCTTTTTGCTGGGCGGCAGCGGTTCACCGCGAAAGGTGATGCTGCCTGCGGTTTGCGGCATGACGCCCGACAACACCCGCGCCAGCGTCGATTTGCCCGACCCGGATTCACCGACGACGGCCACGATACTGCCCTCCGGCAGGTCCAGCGTGACATTTTCCAGTGCCTTGAAATCGCCATAGCGCGCCTCGAGCCCCTTGATGCTGAGGATGACGGGCTTGCGTGCGACCGGTGTCTTTTCCAGCATCCGCACCGACCAGAGCGATTTGGTATAGGCCTCTTCGGGCGCGCTCAGCATCGCGCGGGTCGGGGCCTCTTCGATCAGATTGCCGTGGCGCAGCACCATGACGCGATGCGCCATCTGGGCGACCACGGCAAGGTCATGGGTGATATAGATCGCGGCGGTGTTGTATTGCTCGACGATGCGGCGGATCGCGGCCAGAACCTCGACCTGGGTGGTGACATCCAGCGCGGTCGTGGGTTCGTCGAACACGATCAGATCGGGGCGGCAGGTCATTGCCATCGCGGTCATGGCGCGCTGCAATTGCCCGCCCGACACCTGATGCGGAAACCGCGTGCCGATCGTGCCGGGTGAGGGCAATTGCAACTGCCCATATAGATCAATCGCGCGCGATGTTGCCTCGCGGCGGCGCGAAATGTGGTGGATCACGCTGGTTTCGACGGTCTGGGGCAACAGGCGATAGGCGGGGTTGAACGACGCCGCGGCACTTTGCGCCACATAGGCGATGCGGGTGCCGCGCAGCGCGCGCCGCCCGCTTTCCGGCAGGGCCAGCAGGTCAATCCCGTCAAAAAGCAATGATCCGCCGGTGATCCGGCATCCGGGGCGCGTGAACCCCATTGCCGCCAGACCCAGCGTCGATTTTCCCGCCCCCGATTCCCCGATCACGCCCAGAACCTCGCCCCGGCGCACCTGCAGGTCGATGCCGTCAATCAGCGGGATCATCCTGCCCTCGACCTCGGCGGCGATCCTTAGCTGCCTCATGTCCAGCAACAGGCCGGAGTGCGCGCCCATATCCGCCCCTGCCTCACTCATCGCGCAGCCCGCTGGCAATATTCAGGATCCAGTCCACCACGAAATTCACGCTGAGTGTCAGCAGGGCGATGGCCGAGGCCGGGATCAGCGGCGTGATGTCGCCATAGCTGATGAAGGCCGCGTTTTCGCGCACCATCGCGCCCCAGTCCGCGGCCGGCGGCTGAATGCCCAGCCCCAGAAAGGACAGCGCCGAGATGGTCAGGAAGACAAAGCAGAAGCGCAGCCCGAATTCGGCCAGCAGCATCGGCAGGATGTTCGGCAGGATCTCGCGCGTGATGATCCAGAGCAGCCTCTCACCGCGCAGTTCCGCCGCCTCGATGAACTCCATCACCGCGACATTGCGCGCCGATGAACGCGCCAGGCGATAGATCTGCGTCGCATTCAGCAGCGCGATGATCAGGATGATGCTGAGCACCGACGATCCGAACAGGACCAGCATGATCAGCGCGAAAATCAGCTGCGGCAGCGACATCAGCGCATCGGCAAGGCTGGACAGCACATAATCCAGCCAGCGGGGCGCAATCGCCGACAGGATGCCCAGCATGACCCCCGCCACAAAGGCCAGCAGCGTCGTGGCAAAGGCGATCCCGATCGAATTGCGCGCGCCATATATCATCCGGCTGAGGACATCGCGGCCCAACTGGTCGGTGCCAAGGTAATAGGGTGCCTCCCACGCGGCAAAGGACTGCGCCGAGACGGTTTCGGCCTCACCGAACGGGGCCAGAAGCGGGGCGAAGATGGCCACGAAGACATAGCACAGGATCACGACCAGCCCCAGCTTGCCGGTGATCGGCGCATGTTTCAGCCGCCCCAGAAACGCGGCGCGCCGGCTGCGGCGCTGCACCGACCACATATCCGGCTCGACACCGGGGACAAGCGGGCGCGGGGCGCTCATTTGGGGTGCGCCAATCTGGGGTTGCTGACGATCGCCACCAGATCCGCCAGCAGGTTCAGCGAGATATAGGCGACCGCAAAGATCAGCGCACAGCCCTGCACCACCGGAATATCGCGCGAGCGCACGGCGTCGATCATCGCCTGCCCGATGCCGGGATAGACGAACACCACCTCGACCACGACGACCCCGACGATCAGATAGGCCAGGTTGAAGGCGATCACCGCCGCAATCGGGGCCAGCGCGTTGGGCAGCGCATGAACAAGGATCAACCGCCACGGGCCAACCCCCTTGAGGCGCGCCATTTCGATATAGGGATGCGACAGCACGCCGATGATGGCCGCGCGGGTCATGCGCATCATATGCGCGACGATCCCGAAGGCCAGCGTGATGATCGGCAGCGCCAGCCGTTCAAGCGTCTCGACCATGCCCATTTCCGCCGTGATCCGCGCCGTCGAATAAAAGATCGGCAACCGGACGGCAAAAAACAGCATCAGCACATAGGCCACGAAGAATTCGGGAAAGGAAATGCTGGCCAGGCTGAGGGTGTTCAGGCTTCGGTCGATCCAGCTGTTGCGCGTCATCGCCGCGATCACCCCCAGGATCAGCGCGATCGGAATCGCCAGCGCCGCCGTGATCCCGGCCAGCAAAAGCGTGCTCTTGAGGCGCGGCCCGATGATGCTGACCACGGTGCGCGGCTGCCCCGCCCCCGAGGACAGCGACAGGCCCAGATCGCCCTGCGCAGCACTTTTCATCCATTTGACATAACGCAGCGGCGCCGGCTGATCGAGCCCCAGCTTGGTGCGGAATGCCGCCACCGTTTCCGGCGTCGCCGAGCGGCCAAGCGCGGTTTTCGCGTAATCCCCCGGCAGCACCGCCACCGCGGCAAAGATCAGCCCCGAGACAAGCACCAGCGTCAACAGCCCCGAGGCGATACGGGCCATCAAGACCCCAAAGAGCGCAGAGTCGGTCAAGGTCTTTCCAAAATCATTGCATATGCGCCGTCACGGACCGGGCGGCACGATGCCGCCCGCCCCGTTGTCACGTTCAGGCCATCCACCAGCGCTCTGCCATGCGGAAATTGTCGCATTGCAGCATGTTGCCGATCTCGCCATGGGCGATCTTGTCGGACATCGCGTCGATGAAAAACGCATAGGCCAGAACCAGCGCGCCGCCCTCATCATGCAGGATCTGCTGCATTTCGGTATAGATCTCCTGGCGCTTGGCCGGGTCGGCCTCGGCGCGGCCCAGGATCAGCAGTTCATCAAAGCGCTCATTGTGCCAGCGGGTGTCGTTCCAGGGTCCGGTGCTGGCATAGACGGTCGTGAACAGCGAATCCGCCGTCGGCTTGCCCAGCCAATCGACCCCGACGAAATCCTTGGCCATCCAGACATTGTCCCAATAGCCATCATCGGCCTCGCGCACCACGTTGATCTCGATCCCGGCGGCGGCGGCTGAATCCTTGAACAGCAAGGCCGCGTCAATCGCGTTGGGAAAGGCGGTTTCGGCAACGGACAGATCGACGCTGAGACTGTCCAGGCCCGATTTCGCCAGATATTCCCGTGCCTTGTTAGGATCATAGCTGTGGATCGGCTGAGGGTTGATCGCAAACGGGATCTGCGGTGCAAGCGGGTCGTCATTGGCGACCTTGGCGTTGCCCAGAAAGGCCTTGTTGACGATATCTTCCCGGTTGATGGCGTATTTCAGCGCCATGCGCACATTGAGGTCATCAAAGGGGGCAACCTGTGTGTTCATGCTGAAGGTGAAGTGGCGCAGCCCCGCCACGCGTGAGATCTTCAGCGATTTGTTGCGCTCAAGCAGGGGCAGCGTCTTCATGTCGGCATCGACCATATAGTCGATCTCACCGGTCATGAGGGCGTTGGTGCGCGCGGTCACGTCGATGATGTTGACGAATTCGACCGCATCGAAATAGGGCATTCCGGGTTTGTGATAATGCGGATTGCGCTTGTATTTGACCAAGACGCCGGGTTGCAGATCATCGATCATGTAAGGGCCCGTGGCCACGCCCGAGGCCCAGTCGATGCTGCCGTCATCCTTGGCCGGGAACACCGCGAGGTGGCAATCGCTGACGATCCAGGGGAAATCGGCATTGCCGCCGGACAGGGTGAAGACGACGCTGTCATCACCCCCCGCCGCCACGTCGGTGATGCTTTCGACCAGGGCCTTGGCGGCGGACACCGAGTCCGCGCCCATGTGATGACGGAACGACGCCACAACATCCGCCGGCGTCACCGCGCGCCCGTCATGGAACTTGAGATCCGCGCGCAGCTTGAACGTCCAGACCGACAGATCGTCGGAGGCCTCGTAGCTTTCGGCGAGGTCAGGCGCGGCCGAGCCATCGACCGCAAGTTCGGTCAGCGCGTTGCACAGCGTGCCGCCGAAGGCCACCTGCGTGAACGAGTTCTGCCATGTCGCCGGGTCGAGCGAATCCGTCTGCGTGCCGTCATTGATGGCAAGGCGCGCGGTGCCGCCCTGTCTGGGTTCGGCCATGGCCCGCCCGGCCCCCGCCCCCAGGATCGCGCTGGACAGCGCCAGCGCGCCGAAACCGCCCATCACCTGACGCCGTGTCGCCGACAAGCCGGCGCGGCGCGGATCGTGCTTTTGCGAAGATTTCTCGGACATTTGTAATTTCTCCCCTGTTGTTGCCTTGGCGCCAAGCGTCGCGCGGCCCCGTTGCGGGCCGGCCTGCAAACGGACCGGATGCATCGCCGGGGCAGTCAGAGACATGCCGCAACGTCACGCGCATGGCCCGGCCCATTGGGCTGAGTATTGACGCCATAAATTGATTGGTCAATAAGAATCTGATTGGCGGGTCAGTTTAGCTGTGCTACTAAAGCTATGAAATAGAACAATTTATACATGATCATGGCTGATAAAGACGGCAAAACAAAAGAAATTTCCAATCACAGCAAGGCGCGGCGCAAGCAGCTTCTTGATGCGACCCTGCGCGCGATTTCGCGCAATGGGCTGACCGGGATCACCGTCAATGACATCGCCCGCGAGGCCGGGTGCAGCTATGGGGTGATCGCCTTTCATTTCCAGACCAAGGAAAACCTGCTGCTGAGTGCGCTGGATCATCTGGTCGATGGCTATGGCCGGATCTTGCGCGCCGAACTGGCCAAAACGCCCGAGGACCCCGCCGCCAGGCTGCGCACGCTGATCGATGTCGATTTCGACCCGCGCGTCGCCAAGACCGGGCATCTGGCGGTCTGGATGGCCTTCTGGGCCGAGGCCAGCCGCGTTCCCGCCTATCGCCAGCATTGCAACACGCTCAAGGAAGAGTCGCTGTTGCTGATGACCTCGCTGATCGAGGCGCTGACCCGGCAACTGGGCCGCGATGAGGACGCGCGCATGATTGCCGAGGTTCTCTATGCCATCACCGACGGGGCGTGGGTGTTCAACCATGTAACCGGCCAGAACCGCCCCGAACGGCGCGAACGCGGCAAGCAGCTGTGCCTGGCCTATCTCGGCGCGGTCTTCCCCGAGGAATTCGGCCCCGCCCCCCATTCCCGGCCCCAACCCACAGCGACACACAGGAGAGAGTGATGAAAGACGATATCCAAACCCGCTGGAACGCGCCCGCATTGCAGGATGACGCCCACGACCACCTGATCAGCCCGTTCGAGGACATGGGCAAGCTGGGCACATCGGGCGGGCGTCCGATGCTGGTCAAGGGCGATGGCGTCTATGTCACCAACGCCGAGGGCCGCCGCCTGCTGGACGGGCCGGCGGGGATGTGGTGCACGCAGGTCGGCTATGCCTGCCCCGAGATCGCGCAGGCGATTGCCGCGCAGGCCATGCAGATCAGCTATACCTCGCCGTGGTATTTCCTGAACGGTCCCTCCGCCGCGCTGTCGCGCCGCATCGCCGCGGTGACGCCGGGCGATCTGAACCATGTGTTCTTTACCACCGGCGGCTCATCCGCGGTGGATTCCGCGCTGCGCTTCGTGCAGTTCTTCAACAACGTTCTGGGCCGCCCCGAGAAAAAGATGCTCCTGTGCAGGGTCGACGGCTATCACGGCTCCACCCATCTTTCGGCGGCGGTGTCGGGGCGCGCGGGCAACAAGCCCAATTTCGACCTTGCGCTGGACAATGTGTCCTTCCTGTCGGCCCCCAACACGTTCCGCCGCCCCTCACAGATGAGCGAGGAAGGGTTTCTGGCCCATCTGCTGCAAGAGATGCAAGAGCGCATCGAAACGATGGGGCCCGAGCGGAT
>CAKSUL010000034.1 GCA_934501475.1 uncultured Roseovarius sp.
AAAGCTTGGCCGTATCTCGATGGCTGTTCCGGATTTTGCGGCCTTTCGCCGGCAGGCGGGCCGCATCACCCCGTTTCTTGCCGTCATCAACGCATCGGGTCAGCCGGCCGCCAGCGTGCCGGTCTGGCGCGACGCGGGATTGCCGATCGGTGTTCAATTGATCGCGCGGCAGGGGCGGGAGGATCATGTCCTGCAGATGTCGGCCATTCTTGAGCAAAGCGCGCTGTGGAAAAATGCAGCCCGTTGGCCGTCATAGACGGGTGAAATGAACAGAGGCCGCGCTGCACCGACAGCGCGGCCCGCCCGGCGGTGACCCGCATCCGGCGCCCGTTCAACCCTCGATCCTTGGGACAACAGCGACCGGGGGCATGTCAGGCCCGCACCCGCATCTTGCGAAGATCGCCCCGGTAGTCCATTTTCGAACTCCGGGGGGATGAGCCGCGACATGCACGACGACCAACACACAACCGCGCCAAGCTATCTGACCACCAGGGAGGTGGCCGAGATCCTGCGCGTGAAGGAACGCAAGGTCTATGACCTTGCGGCGGCGGGAGAGATTCCGCATCGCCGCATCACCGGCAAATTGCTGTTCCCGAAAGCCGAGCTGCTGGACTGGATCGAGACCGGCTGCGGACCGGCGCCCGCCGAACGCCCGGCGGTGCTGACCGGGTCGCATGATCCGCTGCTGGACTGGGCGGTGCGCGAATGCGGGTCGAACCTTGCAACCCTGTTCAACGGCAGTCGCGCCGGGCTGGACAGTTTTGCCGAAGGGCAGGCGGCGCTGGCGGGGTTGCATATACCGGACGGCACGGACTGGAATGTCGGCACGGTTGCCGCGCAGGGGGTGAAGGACTGTGTGCTGATTGCCTGGGCGACCCGCGTGCGCGGGCTGGTTCTGGCAAAGGGCGTGCGCGACGCGATCACCTGTTTCGCCGATCTCAGGGGCAGGCGCGTGGTGCAGCGCCAGCCCGGTGCGGGCGGGGCGACGTTTTTCGACGAGATGCTGGCGCGCGAAGGGATGAGCGCGGCGGACCTGCACCTGGTCAGCGGGCTGGCCCATACCGAATATGACGCGGCGGCGGCGGTGGCGGCCGGACAGGCGGATGCCGCGACAGGCATCGAGGCGATGGCGCGGCAATTCGGCCTCGGCTTCATGCCGCTGGCCGAGGAACGCTTTGATCTGCTGATCGACCGGCGCGCCTATTTCACCGCGCCGGTGCAAAAGCTGCTCGCCTTTGCCCATAGCACGGCGTGCCATGAAAAGGCGGCGGCGATGGGTGGCTATGACCTCGCGCAGATGGGGGCGGTGCGCTGGTTGTCGGACTGACGCGCCAGACCGCACCGCACAACCGCCTTACTGCGCGGGCTTGAACCCATAGCCCGCAAGGATATTCTGCCCCTCGGGCGCCAGGATGAAGCTGGCCAGATCCGCCGCCTCGGCAGAGGCGCCGTTCAGCACGGTCAGCCCGTAATCCGCGCCCACGGCCAGCGTGTCGGGCAGTTGCACGATCTGCAATGTCGGCGTGTCGCGTTGGGCCAGCACCGCGTTGGTGCAATAAGTCAGGAACAGATCCGCCCGGTCCTCGGTCATCACCCAGGCATAGGGGTTGCGCCCCGTCGGTGGCACGGCGCTGTCCGGTCCGCCGGTCAGTTGCAGGGCCTTGGCCTCCAGCCGGGCCGTGCTGCCGTCCAGGACCGCCCCGGCCTTGGCGAACAATTCCCAGGCGTAATCACCCGATGGATCGGCCTTGGGCGTCGAGGTGCCAAGGCGGATGTCGTCCGACAGCATGACATCGAGGATCGTTCCGGAGGTGACTTCGACACCCTCTTGCGCGAGGCCACACAGGCTGTTGCGGGCAAACATCGTCACCGTGCCGGATAGCCCGGCATCGGCCAGGGTCTGCGGGTGGTTCATGTTGGCGGAGGCAAAGACCTCGGCAGGCTCGCCCTGTTCGATGCGTTCGCGCAAGAGGCCGGAGGGGCCGAAACTGCGCGCGACGGTCGCGCCTGTGGCCGCCTGATAGGCGTCGGCAATATCGGTCATCGCGGCCTTGAGGCTGCCGGCGGCGTGCAGGTGAACCTCCTGGGCGAGGGCGGGCTGCGCGGCTGCGGCCATGACGATCAGTCCGGCTGTGAGGGTGGATTTCATCGGATATGCTCCCGGGATGTGAAAAAGGCGCGCCGGGGTGGCGCGCCTTCCTGTCAGGTCAGTTGGCGTTGGGAAAGAACAGCTGCTGGCCGTCGATCTTGTAGTCGGCGATCGCCGCTTGCCCTTCGTCCGACAGTACCCAGTCGATGAAGGCCTGGCCCTGTTCGGCCTTCACGTTGGGGTGCTTTTCCGGGTTCACCAGGATGATGCCATATTGGTTGAACATCTTGGGGTCGCCCTGAACCGCAATCTGGTAATCGCCCTTGTTGCCAAAGCTGATCCATGTCGCGCGGTCGGTCATGATATAGGCGTTCATGCCGGTGCCGGTGTTCAGCGTGGCCCCCATGCCGGACCCGGTTTCGCGATACCAGCCGCCCGATGCGGCGGCCACGTCAACGCCGGCGTCCTTCCACAGGCTCAGTTCCGCCTTGTGGGTGCCGCTGTCATCCCCGCGCGAGGCGAAGGGGGCCTCGGCCTCGGCGATCTTGCCCATCGCGGCGGCCACATCGGACATGCCGGCCACACCGGCCGGATCGGCGGGCGGGCCGACGATGACGAAATCATTATACATCACGTCGCTGCGGCTGACGCCATCGCCACTGGCGACGAATTTCTCTTCCGCGGCCTTGGCATGAACGAACAGGACATCCCCGTCGCCATTGGCGGCATTCTTGATCGCCTGGCCGGTGCCGACGGCGACGACCCGCACTTCGATGCCGGTCTTGTCGCGGAATATCGGCAGGATGTGGTCGAACAGGCCCGAGTTCTGGGTCGAGGTCGTGGACTGGACGATGATGAAGTTGTCCTGCGCGGCGGCGGGACCGCTGAGAGGGCCGCCAAGGCCGAGCGCCAGAAGGCCCGCCGTGGCGAAGCCGAGGAAATTGCGTCTGAACATGGTCATACTCCTTGGATGATGTTGGGGATTTTCAGGATTGTCGGGGTGTCGTCGGGACGAACAGCCGCCCGCTCAGCCAGGCCTGCGCGGCCTCGGAGCGGGGGGCGTCAAGCACGCGCGCGACGGGGCCGGTCTCGACGATTCGCCCGCCATGCAGAAAGACCAGATCATCGCCCAGCCTGCGGGCCTGCCCGGCGTCATGGGTCACGAGGATGACGGTGGCACCACTTTCGCGGGCCTCTTCGATCAGATGCTCGATCGCGAGGGTCGAGGCGGGATCGAGGCTGGCCGTCGGCTCATCCAGCAATAGCAGGCGCGGCGCGCTGATCATGGCGCGCGCCATCGCAAGGCGCTGCTGCTCACCACCCGAAAGCACGCGGGCGGGTCTGTCCCTGATCGCGTCCAGACGGGCAAGGGTCAGTGTCTCGGCCTCGCGCGCCTTGCGCTCGGCCCCGCGCACGCCACGCACCGAAAGGGCAAAGCGCAGGTTGGCCGCGACCGAGCGGCGCAGCATGACGGGGCGTTGAAACACCATCGCCTGTTCCCGGCGCGCAGCACGGTCAAGCGGCTGGCCGCGCCAGTTGATGCTTCCCTCGCTCGGCTCAAGCAGGCCATGCAGCAGGCGCAACAGCAGGCTCTTGCCGCTGCCATTGGCGCCCATGATGACGGTGCAGCGCCCCGACGATATGTCCAGGTCGACCCCGTCGATCAGGCGCTGCCCACCCGCGTCAAAGCACAGGCCGCGCGCGGACATGAGCGGCGCGGGGCGTGCCATAACATTATGTGCGCTCAGGTTGATGACGGCCTCAGACATAGGCCGCCCTCGCCGCCGTGCCGCGAATCGTCATGAGCAGGCCGTTCACGATCACCGCAATCGCCAGCAGGATCAGGCCAAGCGCCAGAGCCAGTTGAAGATTGCCCTTGGAGGTCTCCAGCGCGATGGTGGTCGTCATGACGCGGGTGACGTGGTTGATGTTGCCGCCCACGATGATCACCGCGCCCACCTCGGCCACCGCGCGCCCGAACCCCGCCAGCGCCACCGTCAGCAGGCTGTAGCGCGCATCCCAGAGCAGCGCCAGAACCCGGTCCAGCCGCCCGACGCCAAGCGAGGCGAACTGTTCGCCGTATTCGCTGTTGAGATCCTCGATCACCTGCCGGGTCAGGGCGGCGACGATCGGGGTCACCAGAATCGTTTGCGCCACGATCATCGCCGTGGGCGTATAAAGCAGGCCCAGCACGCCCATCGGCCCCGACGCCGAGAGCATGAGATAGACCAGCAGCCCCACGACAACCGGCGGCAGGCCCATCAGCGTGTTCATCGCCACGATCACGCCGGTGCGCATCGGAAAGCGGAACGCGCCGACAACGGCCCCCAGCGGCAGCCCGATCAGGCAGGCCACGGCAACCGCCGTCAGGGTCACGCGCAGCGACAGCATGATGATCTCGATCACATCCGCGTCCCAGGACAGGATGAGCCCGATCGCCTCGATCAAGATCGCTGAGAAGCTTTCCATAGGTGCATTTTCCCCCTGCCGGGAAATTTTGCATAAAGAAACACAAGAATCCATAGCGATTTAGTGGAAATCTGGGTGAAACGCTTTAAATACGGTCGGCGCGGCATGATGTGGGGGAAGACCTCAGCGCAACGCGCACGGATTGCCGGGCCTGGGGGCGAGGCGCTGCGCGTGCAAATTCGTCGCAGGCATCGGCGGCGCGCGGCTGATACAAGGGGATAGATGAGGAAAGGATCAACCATGAGCAACACCAGGCCTGACATCCGCGAACATGAGATCGCTGTCGATCTGCCCGAGGCGGGCGATGCGCAGATCCGCTTTATCGGGCGCATCCACACGCCCTGGAAAACGCGCGCCGATTGCCCGCGGCAGGGGGATCTTGACGGGCCGATCTGCCGGGTCGAGCTGTTCGAGCCCTGGGGGCCGGCCCTGCAGGGCGTTGAAGAGCTTGAGCATGTGGAGCTGCTTTATTGGCTTGATCGCGCGCGGCGGGATCTGGTGGTGCAGAATCCCGGCTCCAAGGGCGCGCCGCGCGGCACATTCGCGCTGCGCTCACCGGTGCGGCCCAATCCGATCGGTCTGTCGCTGGTGCGGTTGGTCTCCGTCGAGGGGATGACCCTGAATGTGCGGGGCCTTGATTGTCTTGACGGCACGCCATTGATCGACATCAAGCCGCAACGCTGTGCGTTCTCGCCCAAGGCGAAATAGCGAAATAGCAAAAAGGCGCAGCGCCAAACGCGTCAGTGATGATGCGGGTCGTCCATGTCGCCGTGGATCGCGAATTGCTCAAGCCCGGCGGCCTGCGCCTCGATCATGCGATAGGTCTCGCGCACGCCCATCTCGGTCAATTCGCGCGCGACGGTCAGCAGGGTGTTGGCGTCATGCTCGTCACACAGATCGGCCATCTGTGTCAGTTCCTCCAGCGCGACATTGCGCGCGGCCTCAACCGACGGTGCGCCGTAGATATCGACGAAATGCTGCGCCAGAAGATCGGCCAGCGTTTCCAACTCGGACGGTTCGATCTGGGTGACGGCGACAAAGGTGACACGGCCGAAGGTCTCGCAGCCCATCCAGCCATTGGCGAAGGCCTGCCGGGCCTTGCCGGTCAGATCGGCCTCGGACCAGTTGGAAAACTCGAACCCGCCCGAGATGCACCACTCGCCGGTGCGGGCGGGGCTGTGGAAGACGCGTGTATCGCTTTCGTCGAAATGGATCGCGCGGGCAAGTTTCATGCGGGCTCCGTCAGCAGGGCGGTCAGGGGGATCAGACGGGATTCGCCGTCGGATTTCAACAGCAGGCCAAGGTTTTCATCAAGACCGATGAATGTGCCCTGCTGCCCGGCCACGGTCAAACCCCTATCGCGCCCATGCGCCAGGCCCAGCCAGCTGCGGTGCAGGCGCGCATTGCCATCCTCGGCCCAGTCATTGAGTTCAACCAGCGTGTGGCGCACCCAGGCCTCCAGCAGGGTTTTGGGGTCCACCTCGCCGCAGCCTTCGGCATAAAGCGCCGTTGCATCGGGGGTCAGGCCGGTGTCCTCGGACGGGGGCCACAGTTCCAGCGACAGGGCGATGACCAGCCACGCGGGCACCGCATTCGGGTCAGGGTCGGCGGCGGCGATTTTCAGATCACCGCAATGGCCGCCGTTGAGATAGATTTCGCCGCCCCAGCCCAGATGCACCGCCACTTCGGGCGGGGCCAGCGCCCCAAGCGCATGCTGGAACCCGACGCCGCAGAGCGGCAGCATCGCGGCGGCGTCGCGCAAGGGCACCTCGGGCGCAAAGACGATGCCCGCGCGCAGGCGGTCATGGGCCAGGTCATAGGTCACAAGGCCGGCGTCGCACACCGCCCGCGCCTGCGCACAGGCCAGCGCGAACGGATCGGCCCCATCCGCATCAAGCCCGCAGAACAGCGGAGGGAAGACGGGCGGCGTCATGCGTGACCAAGGGCGATCAGTTGCTGCGCGACCGACCGGAAACCAGCCGCCTGCGGGCTGTCGGGCATGGACACCACGATCGGCGCGCCGCCATCCGCGGCCAGCCGGATATCCAGATGCAGCGGGATTTCCGCCAAGAGCGGCACGCCCAGCTTGGCCGCCTCGGCGGCGACGCCACCATGGCCGAACGTGTGTTCCTCATGGCCGCATTGCGAGCAGATATGCGTCGACATGTTTTCGATCATGCCGATGATCGGGGTGCCCAGCTGGTTGAACATGTCGATCCCCTTGCGCGCATCGAGCAGCGCGATGTCCTGCGGGGTCGAGACGATGATCGCCCCCTCCAGCTGCGCCTTCTGCGCCAGGGTCATCTGCACGTCGCCGGTGCCGGGCGGCAGATCGACGATCAGCACATCCAGCGCGCCCCATTGCACCTGGTTCAGCATCTGCTGCAAGGCCCCCATCAGCATCGGGCCGCGCCACACGACAGCCTGATCCTCGTTGGCCATCAGCCCAAGGGACATCATCGTGACGCCGTAATTGCGCATCGGCAGGATCGTCTTGCCATCGGGCGATGAGGGCCGCCCGGTCACACCCAGCATGCGCGGCTGCGACGGGCCATAGACATCGGCATCGAGCAGACCGACACGCCGCCCCTCGGCGGCCAGCGCGCAGGCCAGATTGGCCGAGACGGTGGATTTGCCCACGCCGCCCTTGCCCGACGCAATCGCGATGATCCGCTCGACGCCCGGTATCTTCTGCGGGCCTTTCGGTTCGGCCGGGCGGCCCAGTTTCAGATCGGGCGGCGCGGCAGGGGTGGTGTGGGCGGTCATGACGACGGACAGCTTTTCGACGCCGGGCAGGGCCTTTACCTTGGCCTCGACCTCGTCTTTCAGCTTGCCATACGCTGCCGCATGTTTGCCGCTGACCTCCAGCACGAAGCGCACCGCGCCGTCCTCGACGGTCAGGGCCTTGACCAACCCGGCATCCACCAGCGTGGCACCGCTGAGCGGGTCGCTCAGCGTTTGCAGCGCGGCCAGAACGTCTTCGCGACGCAATGACATGTCCGGCTCAGCCCTTGATCGTGCCGGTCACGACATGTTCGAGATCGACGCCATCGACGGTCAGGACCATCTTGGCCTCGAACTGTTTGCCTGCCGTGCCTTCGGCCTCGCGGAATGCTTCCTCGATCGCCTGCTGCGAGGTCACGCCGACCTGCTTGAGGAACTTGCGCATCGACATGTTGAATTCTTCGCTCATTTCAGTCTCCTTTTCGGGGTTTTCATGGGGGTTGTCAGTGATCCTTGCGCTTGGACAGGTAGTCTTCTGTCGTGCGCACGGCGGGGCGTTCACCGCCGGTGAAGGGGTTGTCTTGCGAGTGGAACTGCGCCTGAACGCGGCAATTGTCGCACATCTGGATCATCCGCGCGGTGGCGGGGTTGGCGAACATCGCGTGTTTGCCGGCCAGCTTTTCCATGATCCGCTCGACGGTGGATCGGACGCCGAACAGGCTGCCGCATTCGACGCAGGCGAACGGCTCTTCTTCGTGCAGGACCACCTGGCCCAGGGCCGCGTCCGTCAGGTTGAGCTGCGGTTGCAGGGTGATCGCGTTCTCGGGGCAGACATGGGCGCAGAGGCCGCATTGCAGGCAGGCATCCTCCTGAAAGCGCAGTTGCGGCATGTCGGGATTGTCCACCAGCGCGCCGGACGGACACAGCGATGTGCAGGCAAGGCAGAGCGTGCAGGCATCCGTATCCACCAGAACCGCGCCGTAGGGGGCGTGGGCGGGCAGGGGCATCACGCTTGCGCCGGGCAAAAGGGCCTTGGCGGCAAGGCGCGCGATCTGGCGGCGTGACCCCTGCGCGAGGATCGGGTTGGCAACCGGATCGGTGGGGGGCGCGCGATCGAACAGATGATCCGACAGCGCATCAGGGTCCGCCATATCCAGCAGCGCCACCGCATCGCCCGCGCCCATGGCGGCGGCCAGCTCTGCCTGCGCCTGCACCACATCGCGGTCGGTTTTCGGGGCCAGCAGGATATCCACGCCGGTCAGGCCACTGGCCAGCGCGCCCAGCATTTCGGCATGGCCGAACATCGCCAGCGCGTCGATCTCAAGCGGGATCACATGAGCCGGCAACCCTTTGCCATAGCGCGCGGCAAGGCGGATCATCTCGCCGCCATGGGCGTCATGCACCAGAAGCGTGCCCGCAAGGCCGCCCGCCTTGCGATAGGTGCTGGCCAATGTGGCGATGCGGCGGAACACATGATCGACGGGCGGTGCGTCATAGCTGATCGCGCCCGAGGGGCAGACCGCCGAGCAGGCACCGCAACCGGCGCAGATCAGCGGGTCAATCGTCACATGTTCGCCCGCGGGCAGGATCGCGCCGGTGGGGCAGACATTGAGGCAATTGGAACAGGCGGGCTGTTCGGCGCGCGAATGGGCGCAGAGCGATGTCTCCAGCCGCAGATAGAGCGGTTTTTCGAACGTGCCGACCATCTGGCTGGCGGCAAGGATGGCATCGGCCACGGCTGTCAGGCTGCCGGGGTCGGCGCGCAGGTATCCGTCGCGCTTGTCCGGCGCGGGAAACAGCGGCGTGTCACCCGTCAGATCAAGGATCAGGTCACACTCCGATTGCGCGCCGTCGCGCGGTGCGCTCAGGGTCGGTGCGCCGCGCCCGCCCGGCACCACCTGCTGAAAGGCGTCAATCGTGATGTGGAACTGGCCCAGCGTGCCCGAGGCGCGGTGCAACCGCCCGACGCAGGCGTCATAACGCGCCGTCACGGGGATGTCTGCGCCCTCAGGAACCAGCACCGTCACCGCCAGTGCATCGGCCAGCTTTTCGGCGGCGGCAAAAGCCACCTCAGACGCGCCGATGATCAGGCAGATGCCGTCAGAGGTGACATCGACGGTCTTGGGCGATGGCTGTGTCAGCGCGGCCTCGGCGACGAGCGCGGCCATTTTCGGGCCGGTGCCGCCCGTGTCCGCCGTCCAGCCCGCGCGATCGCGCAGGTCGACGAATTTCGGGATCGGCGCGCCGATCTCCTCGGCCAGGTCCGTGAACCGGTCGGCCTCCTGCTGGCAGGCGATCATCACGTCGCCGCCCGCCATCGCCTTGGCGGCAGAATCGATCTGGGACTGGCAGAGATCGGTGTGCATCCTCGAGCACTCGAACCCCGTCGCGCCCGCCAAAGCGGCGACGTCGATGGTCTGAGTCTTGAGGCAATCACAGATCAGCAGAGTTTTCTTCATGTCGCCCCCTTGATGGACCGTCAGGTTAGGACGGAACAGCCGCAGATGAAAGGTGATCCGGTGAATTTCGGCGATCAATTCGGTGTCATGCGCCGCAATGGGTGGGATCGACCGATCAACCCCTTTGATTTTTCGGCATGATGTGTACAATCAACGGGGTTACAACCCCTCATGAGTTACAATAACCCATGACATGACTCTGCCAGCAGGTGCCAGCTTGTCCTTCGTCTTTCCCAATTCGCAGTCCATCCCCGTCGGGGTTGTGATCCGCAAATCACCAGGCGTGACGCGATGGGCGAAATGGGCCTGGCGGGTGGTTGGCCTCCTGCCCGGTGCGGGGCCTGCCGACTGGAGCGTCCTGCGCCGCGACGGCGAGGTGACGGAATTTCATGCCGCGACCCTGCCGCTGGACCTCTATGTGTCCGACACCGAGGCCTATATGCACGAGTTGCAGACGCGTGAGCCGTCGCTCTACATCGTTCTGAGCCCGGATGACGCGTCAGTGGAGACACCCTGGAAGGTGACGCGGGTCACGGCCTCGCCCTATGAGGGGCAGGATTATTGCGATTCGGGCGAGGTCATGGTCGAAAAGGTGGCGATGCCCGAGGGCATGCAGGCATGGATCGGGGATTTCGTGACGCGCCATCACGAGGAGGAAGTCTTCGTCAAGCGCAAGCGCAAGAACATGCGGGTGGATGATGTCGAGGACGGAATCGGCGATCCGCGCATCGCGCAGGATGCCGATGTCTACCGATCCCCGCGCCAGCGCAGGGAGGCGCAGAAATGACCCGCAACGCCACATTCTGGGATCGTCGCCGCGCCGCGGTTCGCGCCGAGTCCGAGGCCGAGGCGGCCGCCCGGCAAGCCGCGCTCGAGGACGGGCAGCAGCAGGCCCTGGCGGAAAAGAGCGATGAGGAAATTCTGACGGATCTGGGCCTGCCTGATCCTGACACGCTGGCGATGGGCGACGATTTTGCCGCTTTCATGGCCAAGGCGGTTCCCGAACATATCCGCAAGCGCGCGCTGCGCAAGCTGTGGCGCAGCAATCCGGTGCTGGCCTGCGTGGACGGGTTGAACGATTACGACGATGACTACCTCAGCGGCAGCCATGGCAACGCGCCGGTCCAGACCACCTATCAGGTGGGCAAGGGGCTGATGGCGCATGTGCGTGAGATGGCGCGTCAGGATGAATTGGCGGCCAATGACCTGACGCCACTCGACAAAGACGGAATTTTGGCGGAAGATGCGACTG
This sequence comes from uncultured Roseovarius sp., assembly GCA_934501475.1. Classification (GTDB taxonomy): domain Bacteria; phylum Pseudomonadota; class Alphaproteobacteria; order Rhodobacterales; family Rhodobacteraceae; genus Roseovarius. The sequence continues at coordinate 10,994 of CAKSUL010000034.1, forward strand.
GGGAGGACCCGGCGGCAGAGACCGAAAACGTCAGTGCCGCGCCGGAGGAGCCGCCAGCGCAGCCTGAAACCGAATTCGGCAAACCGCGCAGGATGGTCTTTCACTTCGACGGGAACAGCGCATGACAGTTGCACAGGCACATCACGAGATCGACGAAGAGGACCGCCTGCGCGCGGATCTCTACAATTATCTCGGTCTGATGCTTGCCGGTCCGCCGGATGAGCTGCTGCTGGCGCAGACCGCGGCATTGACGGGCGATGCGACCCCGCTGGGACGCGCGATCGACGGGCTGGCGCGGGTTGCGAAAGTGACCAAGCCAAAGGCGGCGCTGAGCGAATACAACAAGCTGTTCATCGGACTGGGGCGCGGCGAGCTGTTGCCCTATGCCAGCTATTACATGACCGGTTTCCTCAACGAAAAGCCGCTGGCGAATCTGCGCGCCGACATGGCTGCCCTCAGGATCACGCGTGCCGAAAACATATTCGAGCCGGAAGACAACATCGCCTCGCTGATGGAGATGATGGGCGGCATGATTGTCGGGCGCTTTGGCGCGGCGACCCCGCTGGCGCGCCAGAGAGAGTTCTACAACAAGCATATCGGCCCATGGGCCACGCATTTCTTCACGGATCTGAAGGGGGCCAAGGCATCGGTGCTATATGCCTCGCTCGGGGCCGTGGGGGCGGAGTTCCTGAGTATCGAACAGGAAGCGTTTCGGATGATGGCAGGCTGATCGCCTGCCGGTGGAGCGGCGGCAGGGGCCGCCTTGATGATAAGACGGGAAAAGGGAGCATTCAAATGGCTGACACGAAAACGGGCACAACCCGACGGAATTTCCTGAAGATCGCCGGCACGGCCGTGCCGGGCGTCGTGGCGGTTGCCGCCGGCACCGGTGCTGCACAGGCTGCGCCCGCCGAGGTCGATCTGTCATCGCAGGTGATGCAGGATACGGAACATACGCGCGCCTATCTGGAGACCGCGCGCTTTTAGGGCAATGCGATCTGCCCGGCGATGTCAGGGCAGGAGGTTCATGGCGGTTGCCAGGACTGCCATAGCGCAGAAATAGGGAGAGAAACCATGCTCAGGAAAAAGACAAATGGCAGCGCGCGCCGGTCACAAAGACCGTCCGTGACGCCGGCCGCTTCTTCAACGGTTGACCGGCGCACGTTCCTGCGTGGCTCGGGGTTGGCGATTGGCGGGCTGGCGGCTGTTGCGGCAACCGGCGGAACCGTAACGCAGGCCACCGCGCAATCCGCAGTGGAGCGCGTGATCGACATCAAGAAAACCGTCTGCACGCATTGCTCGGTCGGCTGCACGGTGATTGCCGAGGTCGATAACGGCGTCTGGATCGGGCAGGAGCCCGGCTTTGACAGCCCGTTCAATCTGGGCGCGCATTGTGCCAAGGGCGCGTCGGTGCGCGAACATGCGCATGGTGAGCGGCGCCTGAAATACCCGATGAAGAAAGAGAACGGCGAATGGGTCCGCCTGAGCTGGGAACAGGCGATCAACGAGATCGGCGACGGCATGATGAAGATCCGCGACGAAAGCGGGCCGGATTCGGTCTATTGGCTGGGCTCGGCCAAGGCGAGCAATGAAGGCGCCTATCTGTATCGCAAGTTCGCGGCCTATTGGGGCACCAACAACGTCGACCACCAGGCGCGGATCTGCCACTCGACCACGGTGGCGGGCGTGGCGAACACATGGGGCTACGGCGCCATGACCAACAGCTACAACGACATCCACAATTCCAGGGCGATGTTCCTGATCGGCTCCAACCCGGCCGAGGCGCATCCGGTTTCGCTGTTGCATATCCTGAAGGCGAAAGAGGAAAACAACGCGCCGCTGATCGTGTGTGATCCGCGCTTTACCCGCACCGCGGCCCACGCAGATGAATATGTGCGCTTCCGGCCCGGTTCGGACGTGGCGCTGATCTGGGGTATCCTGTGGCACATCTTCGAGAATGGCTGGGAAGACCGCGAATTCATGCGCACCCGGACCTGGGGCATGGACCAGATCAAGGATGAAGTGAAGAAGTGGACTCCCGAAGAGACCGAGCGCGTCACCGGCACCCCCGGCGAGCAGCTTGAGCGCGTCGCGCGCACCCTGGCCAACAACCGTCCCGGCACCGTGATCTGGTGCATGGGCGGCACGCAGCACTCCAACGGCAACAACAACACCCGCGCCTATTGCATCCTGCAGCTTGCCCTTGGCAACATGGGCGTTGCGGGTGGTGGCACCAATATTTTCCGCGGCCATGACAACGTGCAGGGCGCCACGGATTTTGGCGTCGTGGCGGATTCCCTGCCCGGCTATTACGGGTTGTCGGAAGGCTCCTGGGCGCATTGGGCGCGCGTGTGGGAAGAAGACCTTGACTGGCTCAAGGGGCAATTCTCGGATGCGAGCTATGGCGACACCAAGATGATGAACCTGACCGGGATCCCGGTCAGCCGCTGGATCGACGGGGTGCTGGAGGACAAGGCCAACCTTGACCAACCCGACAACACCCGCGCGATGGTGCTCTGGGGCCACGCCCCGAACTCGCAAACCCGCATGAAAGAGATGAAAACGGCGATGGAGCGGCTGGACATGCTGGTCGTGGTTGACCCTTATCCGACCGTCTCGGCGGTGCTGCATGATCGCACCGATGGCGTCTATCTGCTGCCGGCCTGCACCCAGTTCGAAACGCGCGGTTCGGTCACGGCCTCGAACCGGTCGCTGCAATGGCGCGAAAAGACCATCGAGCCGCTGTTTGAATCGCTGCCTGACCATACGATCATGGCGAAGTTTGCCGAGAAATTCGGCTTCCATGACCGGATGTTCCGCAACATCTCCATCGACGAGGGGGGCGAGCCGAACATCGAGGACATCACCCGCGAATTCAACCGCGGCATGTGGACCATCGGCTATACCGGCCAGAGCCCGGAACGCCTGAAGATGCACATGGCCAACCAGCAAACGTTCGACAAGACCACGCTGCGCGCCATTGGCGGCCCTGCGGATGGTGATGTCTATGGCCTGCCATGGCCCTGCTGGGGCAACCCCGAGATGAACCACCCCGGCACGCCGATCCTTTATGACATGTCGATCCCGGTGGCCGAAGGCGGCCTGACCTTCCGCGCCCGGTTCGGCGTTGAGCGGGATGGCGACAACCTTCTGGCCGAAGGCGTCTATTCCAAAGGGTCCGAGATCCAGGACGGATATCCTGAATTCACCATGCAGATGCTGATGGATCTGGGGTGGGATAGTGATCTTACGGCCGATGAACGCGCCGCAATCGATGCGGTCGCGGGGCCGAATACCAACTGGAAGACCGACCTTTCGGGCGGCATCCAGCGGGTTGCGATCAAGCATGGCTGCGCACCATTCGGCAACGCCAAGGCCCGCGCCGTGGTCTGGACCTTCCCGGACCCGGTGCCGCTGCACCGCGAGCCGATCTATTCCAACCGTCGTGACCTCGTAGCCGATTATCCGACCTATGAGGACAAGAAGTTCTGGCGCGTTCCCACCATGTACCGCACGATCCAGGAAAAGGATTTTTCCAAGGATTATCCGATCATCCTGACCTCTGGCCGCCTGGTGGAATACGAGGGCGGGGGCGAGGAAACCCGCTCAAACCCGTGGCTGGCGGAACTTCAGCAGGACATGTTCGTCGAGATCAACCGGCGCGACGCCAACAATCTTGGCATCCGTGACGGCGAACAGGTCTGGGTCGAAGGCGCCGAGGGCGCCAAGGTCAAGGTGATGGCCATGGTGACCGAGCGGGTGGGCGTTGGCGTGGCCTTCATGCCCTTCCACTTCGGCGGGCATTTCGAGGGCAAGGATCTGCGCGACAAATACCCCGAAGGGGCCGATCCCTACGTGCTGGGTGAATCGTCCAACACCGCGCAGACCTATGGCTATGACAGCGTAACCCAGATGCAGGAGACCAAAGCGACTCTCTGCAAGATCTGGACAGCATAAGAGGAGATGGATCATGGCTAGAGCAAAGTTTCTCTGCGACGCTGAACGCTGCATCGAATGCAACGCCTGTGTCACCGCCTGCAAGAACGAACATGAGGTGCCGTGGGGCATCAACCGCCGCAAGGTGGTCACGATCAATGACGGCAAACCGGGCGAGCGTTCGATCTCGGTGGCGTGCATGCATTGCTCGGACGCGCCCTGCATGGCGGTCTGTCCGGTGGATTGCTTCTATCAGACCGAAGACGGCATCGTGCTGCACTCCAAGGATCTGTGCATCGGCTGCGGCTATTGCTTTTACGCATGTCCCTTCGGGGCGCCGCAATTCCCGCAGGCGGGCAATTTCGGATCGCGCGGCAAGATGGACAAATGCACCTTCTGCGCCGGCGGCCCCGAGGAAAATCACTCGGCCGCCGAGTTCGCCAAATATGGCCGCAACCGGATCGCCGAGGGCAAATTGCCGCTCTGCGCCGAGATGTGTTCGACCAAGGCGCTGCTGGCGGGGGATGGCGATACCGTGGCCAATATCTACCGCGAGCGTATCGTCGCGCGCGGCTTTGGCGCCGGGGCCTGGGGCTGGGGAACCGCCTATGGCAAGAAGGGTCAGGCGGGACCGCGATTGGGAAGCGGCGGCTGAACCCGCCCGTCTTTCCTGGATTGAACGGGCGGCCTTGAACGGGCCGCCCGACTTTTTCGGCACAATTCGAGGATCGCTCAGATGCATCGCCTCCTGGCAGTTATCGTCCTGATCTGTGGCTTGCTGACGCCTGCCATGGCGCAACAGGCCGTGGACAACCCGCGCGCCGAGACCGGTGGCGCGCAGACGCTGGACGATATCCTGCGCAGGCAAGCCCAGCAAAAGGTCGATGACAGCTTTCGCCGGTCTGCAACCGGCGATCCGGCCGCCGCCGCGCCGATAACCGCGCCGCTTGGCACGCGTGGCGGGCAATCCGACCCCGAGCTGTGGCGCGCAATCCGCTATGACACGGCAGACGCAAAGACCCAATCGCGCGGGCCCGCGGCCACGACGCTGATCCAGTCCGGCGGCATGTGGTGGCTGAAGTTTCGCGAAGGCCCGCTGCTGACCTATGGTGCCGGGTTGCTGGGCGGTACATTGCTGTTGCTGGCGCTGTTCTATCTGATCCGCGGGCGCATCCGCATCAAGGGCGAGAAAACCGGCCGCACGATCACCCGCTTCAACGGGGTCGAGCGGTTTGGCCATTGGCTGCTGGCGACCTCATTTCTGATTCTGGGCTTGACCGGCCTGCTCACGCTCTTTGGGCGCAAGGTGCTGATTCCGGCCTTTGGCCATGATGCGTTCTCGACCCTCGCGCGGATCTCCAAACTGGTGCACAACAACATTTCCTGGGCGTTCATCGTGGCGCTGGTGATCATTTTCGTGTTCTGGGTGGTCCATAACCTGCCTGACCGCACCGATCTGAAATGGCTGGCGCAGGGCGGCGGCATTATCGGCAGCGGCCACCCCCCGGCCAAGAAATTCAACGCCGGTCAGAAGATGATCTTCTGGTCGGTGATCATTCTGGGCGGATCCATTGCTGCCTCGGGGATTTCGCTGTTGTTCCCGTTTGAATTCAACATGTTCGGCGCAACATTCGCGGTGCTGAACGACTGGGGCGTGCCCGGCTGGGTCGGGCTTGATCCGCTGGCCTATCCCCTGACGCCGCAGGAAGAGATGCAATATGCGCAGCTTTGGCACGCCATCGTCAGCCTTGTCCTGACGGCGATCATTTTTGCCCATATCTATATCGGCTCGCTCGGGATGGAGGGCGCGTTTGACGCCATGGGCAGCGGCGAGGTCGAGGAACAATGGGCGCGCGAACACCACAGTCTTTGGGTCGAGGAAGTGCGCGAGGCCGAAATGCAGCACGGCAAGGAAGCATAGGATGAAGGCGTTCTTGATAGCATTGGTTGCGTTGGTGGTGATCAGCGTCGGCGCGAACCGGATCCTGGTTTATGGCGATTTCTCGGCGCAAGCGACGACAGCATCCTCCGGCAATGTCAGGCTGGACGAGTCGAGCGGCGCCGCCCGGCAGCGTGGCGGGGGCGGCGGCGGCGGCGGCGCGGGGAAGGCCAAGAACCAGTGAGGCCCTGATATCGTCTCGGGCTATCTGGCGATGAACGCGCCGTGGCCGGTGAAAGTCAGGCGCAGGACGGGTGCCGCATCCGATCCACGACGCTTTTTCGTCAAGCGCTGGCGCGCAACGTCAAGCTGCATTCGCGCGGCCTCCAATTGCGCCATCGCGCGTTTGCGCTGCTCATAAAGTCGGCGGATCGGTGACCCCGGATTGCCAATTCTAGACGCATTGGGCTGATTCTCCGCCGGAAACCACGATCTCATCTCGCGCAAGGCCACGTTCCAGCAGCGGTCAGCTTCCATGTAGCGCCGATACATCACAATCAGGACGCGGCGGCGGGTTTCAAGGTCTGGATGCATTGTTCATCTCCCCCTAGATATTTGTGTCATCGACAATTCTCGTCAATTCCCGTCGACTTAAAGCGTTTCGCCTTTAACCTGAGGCATCAGATAAAGGCGAAACGCGTGCAACGCTGATATGTTGCGCGCGTTTTGCGAAAATCTGTAACTCAGGTTTTTCGCGAAACGCCTTGGATCGGGCAAATGTTCGGCCGGGCAGGCGGATTTTCCCAGTGGTGTCGGCCCGGATGATGTTCATTTGGCCCCGGTTTTCGGACGCGACAGGCTGGATGCCCAATCCACGATCTGTGACGCTGATATCGCGCCGGAATGGCGCTTGACCTCGCGCCCGCCATGAAAGGCGATCAAGAGCGGAATTCCACGTATCCCATAGCGTTGGCCGGCTTGCGGATAGGCCTCGGTGTCCAGCTTGGCAAAGCGGGCCGCACCTTTCATCGTCTCGGCCGCCGTTGCGAACTCGGGTGCCATCATGCGGCAGGGTCCACACCAGGCGGCCCAAAAATCCACGACCAGCGGCATGGTGTCGATCCGCGCGGCCTTGGCAAGAATGTCGAGCGAGATTTCGGTCGGTTTTCCCTTGATCAGACCGGCCCCGCAAGTCGCGCATTTGGGTCCGGCATCCAGTCTTGCCTCCGGTATCAGGTTTCCCTGACCGCATTCAAGGCACACAACTTCAATGCTCATGGCAGCCTCCACATTTCCGACTCCCGTCCTTCATGCTAACACAATCGCGGGCTGTGTCAGCGAAAAAACCCGGAGCCGATGGGCAGGGCATGCACGACCTCGCGGCACTTTGCATTCGGTTGGATGCGGTGCATTGCCAAACCGTATAAATCTGGCCATCGCCCGGTCTGGTGTCGTCGCTCATGTGTCTGTTCGGACATTCATGAGGTTGGTATGGCTCGGATACGTTGGAAAATGCATGCCGATGCATCCTGTTGCAGGCGTTGTGACAGACGCCGGTTCCTTTCGCGTCATGCGGCGCCAACATGAGGCTGCATCGTTACGTTGCCCGCAAATTCCTGATGACGTTTCTTGCGGTATTCGCGATTTTTGCTGCCATTCTGGCATTGATCGATCTGATGGAGGAAATCGGCCGCTTTAGCGGCAACGGGGTCGGGTTTCGCAAGATGATGCAACTCACCGTGTTGAGCGCCCCGAGGGGGCTCTATGAATTTCTGCCGCTTGTCATGATCCTGTCCTCGCTCGCGCTGTTTCTGGGGCTTGCGCGATCATCCGAGCTGGTGGTGACGCGCGCCCTGGGCTGGTCTGCAATGCGGGTGCTGCTCGCCCCTGTTGCGGTGGCTCTGGTGATCGGCGTGGGTGCAGTGACGGTTTTCAACCCCATCGTGATCGGCACGTCCAACCGGTACGAAGCGCTCAGCACACGGTATCGCAGCGGTGAGGAAAGCTCTTTTTCGCTCAGCGCGGAAGGGCTCTGGCTGCGGCAGGGCACACGTGACGGGCAGGCGGTGATCCACGCAACGTCGACCAATGCAGGCGGATCGGAGTTTTACGACGTGACATTCCTGATGTTCGACGAGGATGGCACCCCGACCCGGCGCATCGAGGCCGCCACAGCAAGATTGGACATCGGCTATTGGGAACTGGCAGATGCCAAGGTCTGGACATTGGCCGACGCAGACAACCCCGAAGCCGCGTCCCAGGCACTTGATAGGATGCGCATCCCGTCCTCCCTGACGCAAGAACGTATCGTCGCATCGACGGGCACATCCAGATCGATTTCGTTCTGGGACATGCGCGCTCATATCGCGCAGCTTGGCCGCGCCGGCTTTGCGACGCACCGTCCCCTCGTCTGGTTTCAGACTGAACTCGCGCGGCCGCTGTTTCTGGCGACGATGGTGCTGATCGGGGCCGCGTTCACGATGCGCCATGGGCGATCAGGCCATACCGGCCTGATGGTCCTGTTTGCGATCATGTCGGGCTTCTCCCTTTATTTCATTCGCAACTTCGCGTTGATCCTTGGCGAGAACGGACAAATTCCCGTTCTGCTGGCAGCATGGGCTCCACCATCGGCGGGATTGCTGCTGGCGCTTGGGCTGATCCTGCATCTTGAGGATGGATGAGACGCAACGCCGGATCGCGACAGTTGCACCCCTTGTCGGCTGAACCCGTGTGACGCGGGCAAATCGGCTCACGCCTGACGACGCATACCGGGCAGGCCTGAAGCAACGGCGCGCGGCATGAAACCTAAACCCGATACACCTAAGTATCGCCGCAAACCTGCCGAAAAAATAGGGCCACTTCACAGGCAAAGCTTGTGAAAAAAGAGCAAGCATCCCCGATGTCGATTCATCCGGGATGCTCGCGATGATCGGGCGGTTTGCGTTACCAGATCGAAGGAAAACGGTTGTTCTGAACCTGGCAACAGGAATTCGCCAAGCATCTTTACAGCCACCTGTATCCGTTCATTTGCGTTGTGCAGACCCGTCGTTGGTATCCGGTAGAAACCGTCTCATGGTTGACGCCCCTAGCGATCGGGGTGATGTTGATACACCGTCACGTTGTTTCTGGCGGTATCGTTCGTGCCGGCCGCCTTGATGCTCTTGGCTTCGATTGCGACACAATCCCTTGCACCAACCGGCAGTTTCTGGTCGCCATGCGTCAGCGAAATTTCATGATGACCGCTGTTGCAGACGGTGTAATGACCCACTGTCGTTTTGTCGACGAGCTGCTTCTCCTGCGTACCGGTAATTTCGGCCGAGGCAACGAAGGGGCTCGGGTGAAGCAGATCGCTACGGGAATTGTGATCATGCTGCGCCAGAGCGGCCGTGCTACCTCCGAATACAACCAGGCAAGCGAGTACGGATGTTGTCGTGATATGTTTCATTTTCATCTCCATTTTTCTGTTCTCCAGTGTTGTTGGGCAGGCATATTTGCCGACGTCCAAAGCAACATTGCGTTTTCGAGATGCCGCCTGCCTTTTCTGAAATATACATATCTGCAAGATTGACTGCGCCTTTTGGAACAACGAATGGCAACGACCAGCCGCCTTGCCATGGAACGGCGGCGTTCAGTTGTGACACCAGTTTCACCTTGCCTTCAGCAGAACCCCGATTGCGCTGGATCGGTCGATTTCAGCATGGCCAAGCCGGCAAAGCGCGGCCGGATCTGACGGGTCCAGCCCTCGGGATTTCACATAGCGCTCACCGCGCTCGCGCATCCGTGCCTTTTCATCGGGGCTTTTGACATAGGCATTGATCTCGGCGCTGGTATAGCCAAGGGTCTGCGCGCGCCTTTTCAGCCCGTAAAGCACCGACAACCCCCTGAGAGTGCGCGGGTCGATCTCATCGCATTTGTCGCTGATCTCGATTGCCAGCGCGACCCAAAGCATCGCGTCGTCGATTTCGCTGACATCGCGCAGCGCAGGTTTGGCACTGGCAATGGCGGCGCCGAAGATCAGGGCAAAACTCAGTATCAAGACTGTCATCACACGCATGCGGCCATTCCTTTCATGTCGATTGTCAGGCGCCGCGCTCGTCGTGGGAGGTGGCGAGTATCGCGTCCGGCTCAGCGCCCGTTTGATCCATCTTCCTGAACG
>CAKSUL010000035.1 GCA_934501475.1 uncultured Roseovarius sp.
CGGGACAGGTGACATGGGATGTGGTGACCAGCGGATCGGGCTCGGCGTCGCGCGCCGCCGAAGAGGGCCTGCTTGAGGAGCTGGATTACGACATCATCGACGTGTCCACCTTCTATCCGCATCTCTATTTCAGCCATTGCATCGGCGGGGACGTGTTCTCGACCGTGTATGCCTGGAACACCAACACCTATGGCGATGGCGGTCCGCAGAGCTGGGCCGATTTCTGGGATGTCGAGAAATTCCCCGGCACGCGGTCCTACCGCGCCAAGGTAGCCGGCGCGCTCGAGCCGGCGCTGATGGCCGATGGCGTGCCGATGGACCAGGTCTATGAGGTGCTGGATTCCGAAGAGGGGATCGAACGCGCGATCAACAAGATCCGCGAACTCAAGCCGAATATCGCGGTGTTCTGGACCTCGGGGGCGCAGCACGCGCAGTTGATGAAAGACGGCGAAGTGGACATGAGCACCGGCTGGAACGGGCGCTTTGACAACGCGGCCAAGGACGGTGCCAAGCTGGATTACACATTCAACCAGGCGCTGCTGGACTATGACTGTTTCGCCGTTCCCAAGGGCGCGCCGAACAAGCAGTTGGCAATGGAATTCCTGAACGAGATTTCCAAGGCGGAATATCAGGACGACCTGCCGAAATACATCACCTACGGCCCCACCAACAAGGCCGCGTTCGAAACCGGCGAGATCAGTGCCGAAGTGGCCGCAAGCCTGCCATCCTCGCCCGAGAACACGGCGATGCAGCTTCCGATTTCGCTGGAATGGTATGGCAAATGGGAAACCATCGCCGACGAGATGTATCAGGAAATGCTGACCGAATAACCGGTCCTGCAAAACCATAACAATAATAATGAAACGACCATGGGCAGCGCGTCTGCCCATGGTTGCACAGCAGAGAGGGATCCGTGACTTGAGCACCCAGCAGCAGGGCGCATTGCCCATTTCCATCCGAAACGTCACCAAGACCTATGGCCGCGTGCATGCGCTGGACGATGTGTCGCTGGATGTCAGAAGCGGTGAGTTCCTGACCCTGCTGGGGCCGTCCGGGTCCGGCAAGACGACATTGCTGATGGTGCTGGCCGGCTTTACCCGGCCTGACCGGGGCAGTCTGAAATTCGGCGATGAGGAAATGATCCGCAAGGCGCCGCATCTGCGCAATGTCGGCATGGTGTTCCAGAACTATGCGCTGTTTCCGCATATGACCGTGGCCGGCAATGTCGGCTATCCGCTGCGCCTGCGCAAGACGCCCAGGGATGAGTTGGCGGCGCGGATCGAAAAGGCGCTCGATACGGTGCAACTGGGCGGGTTTGGCGACCGCCGGATCGATCAGCTGTCCGGCGGGCAGAAACAGCGCGTGGCGCTGGCCCGCTCGATCGTGTTCGAGCCGCGCATCCTGCTGATGGATGAGCCGCTGTCGGCGCTGGACAAGAAACTGCGCGACCGGATGCAGATCGAACTGCGCCACCTGCATGAAAAGCTGGGCATGACCACGGTCTATGTCACCCACGATCAGCGCGAGGCGCTGACCATGTCCGACCGCATCGCGGTGGTCAATCACGGGCGCATCATGCAACTGGCCGACCCCAAGACGCTGTATGACCGGCCGGAAAATCAGTTTGTCGCGGATTTCATCGGCGATTCCACCTTTCTCAAGGTGACGCGCGCCGGCGATCGGGTGATGCTGGGCGACAGGGCGCTGAAGGTGTCGGGCAAGATCCCCGAGGGCGAGTTGCTGCTGCTGATGCTGCGCCCCGAGCGGGTGCGTCTGGGCAGCGAGGCCACGGGCGAAAATACCAACAGTTTCAACGCCACCGTGTCCGAGGTCGTCTATCAGGGCGACAGCTATCTGCTCTATGCGCGTCTGGCCGACGGGTCCGAGATCAGCATCCGCGGCGCGATCCGCGAGGGGATATTCACCGGCCTGCCCGATGTGGGCGATCAGGTCACGCTGGGTCTGCATATGAACGACACGGCAATCATCGCCGGCGGGGGGCAGTGAGATGGCCGATGTCACGGACATGAACGCCGCCGGGCTGCGACGCGATGAGCGCCTTGAGCGGTTCAGGCTGTTCGGCCTCAGTTCCCCGGCGCTGTTGCTGGTGCTGGTGGTGATGGTCATTCCGGTCGGCTGGCTGTTCTATGTGTCCTTTGTCGGCGCGGACGGGCAATTTTCGCTGGAAAACTACGAACGCATGATCAAGCGCAAATCCTATGCGCGCATCTTTCAGACCACCTTCGAGATCAGCCTGATGACGACGGGCCTGTGTATCCTGATCGGCTATCCACTGGCCTATTTCATCGCGCAATTGCCCAACCGGCTGGCCAATCTGTGCCTTGTGACGGTGCTGCTGCCCTTCTGGACCTCGCTTCTGGTGCGCACCTATGCGTGGCTGGTGCTGTTGCAGAAACGCGGCTTGGTGAATGAATGGGCGATATCGGTGGGTCTGTGGGATGAGCCGCTCAAGATGGTGCATAACATGACCGGGACGCTGATCGGCATGGTGCATATCATGCTGCCGTTCCTGATTCTGCCGGTCTACGGCGCGATGAAGGCGATTGACCGCGATTATCTCAAGGCGGCGTCCAATCTGGGGGCCAGCCCGTGGCGGGCCTTCTGGACGGTGTTTTTCCCGCTGTCCACGCCGGGCCTGTTTGCCGGGGCGCTGATGGTGTTCGTGCTGTGCCTTGGCTTTTTCGTGACGCCTGCGGTTCTGGGCGGGGGCAAGGTGATCATGGTGTCGATGAAGATCGTCTCGAATATCGAACTGTTCGTGAACTGGGGCGCGGCAAGCGCGCTTGGCGTGGTTCTGCTGGTGGCGACGGTGGCGGTGTTGTGGGTCGCGTCGCGGTTCCTCAACCTTGAACAGATGACCGGAGGAGGCCACTGATGCTGGACTGGCTCAAATCGCCCGCCTCGGACACGCAGGTCACCCATGGCCAGCGGCTGTGGCTCTATGTGTTCGCCTGCATCACCATGGCGCTGCTGGTGACGCCGACGCTGATCGTGATCCCGATGTCATTCTCGGATTCGCAATACCTGGAATTCCCGCCCGAAACATGGTCGATGCGCTGGTATCGCCATTATTTCGAATCCGATGAATGGATGCGCGCAACCGCGACCTCTTTCAAGGCGGCGTTCCTGACCATGCTGGTGGCGACCCCGATCGGGGTGCTGGCGGCCTATGGGCTGCACGCCTCGAAATTGCCCTATATCCGGGTGGCGTTCGTGATGCTGATCACCCCGATGATGGTGCCCGTGGTTCTGATCGCCATCGGGGCGTTCTACGCGTTCGTGAAGCTTCAGATCCTCTATACCCTCACCGGGCTGGTCATGGCGCATTCCATTCTGGCCATCCCGCTGGTGCTGATCGTGACCGGATCGGCGCTGAAAGGGTATGACATGAACCTCGAGAACGCCGCGCGCGCATTGGGCGCGCCGCGATGGAAGGCGTTCCTGACCATCACGCTGCCGCAGATCCGCTTTGCGGTGGTCACCAGTGCCCTGCTGTCCTTCCTTGCCTCCTTTGACGAGGTGGTGATCGCCATGTTCATTTCGGGCGGCGACAATCCGACGCTGACGCGCAACATGTTCAACGCGCTGCGCGATCAGATCGACCCGACCATTGCGTCGATCTCGACGATCATGATCGTGGTCACGACCCTGATGATGGTGCTGGCGCAACTGTTCGGGCGCGGCAAATCGGGCGGCTGACATGCAGTCCTTTGACTACATCATTGTCGGTGCAGGCTCGGCCGGGGCCGCGCTGGCGGCGCGCCTTTCAGGGCCGGGCGGCGGGCGTGTTCTGCTGCTTGAGGCGGGCGGGCGGGGCCGTCACCCTTGGGTCAATATCCCGCTGGGCTATGGCAAGGTCTTTTACGATGCGCGCTTCAACTGGAAATACACGACCGAGCCGGACCCGAACCTGAACGACCGCCCGATGTATTGGCCGCGCGGCAAGGGGCTGGGCGGGTCATCGGCGATCAACGCGATGGTCTATGTGCGCGGCCATCCGCAGGATTACGACGACTGGGCCCGCGTCGCCCCCGGCTGGGGCTGGAGCGACGTTGCGCCGCTTTTTCGCCGGATCGAGGATTGGGAGGGCGGCGCGGATACCTGGCGCGGTGCGGGCGGGCCGCTGCGGGTGTCGGACATGACGCGCGCGGTGCATCCGCTGACGCATCGCTATCTCGAGGGCGCGGCGCAGGCGGGCATCCCGACCAACGCGGATTACAACGGCGCGGACATGGCCGGGGCGGCCATCTATCAGATCAACACTCGTGACGGGCTGCGCTGCTCGACCGCGCGCGCATATCTGACAGCGGCGGCGCGGCGCGACACGCTGAACATCCAGACCCGCGCGCACGCCACGCGCGTGCTGTGGACGGGGCGGCGCGTCACGGGGGTCGAATATCGCCAGGACGGGCGCACCGTGAGGGCGCGGGCCCGGCGTGAGGTGATCCTGTGCGGGGGCGCGCTCAACACGCCGCAACTGCTGCAGCTGTCGGGCATCGGCCCCGGCGCGGATCTGCGCCGCTTGGGGATCGAGGTGGTGCAGGACGCCGCCCATGTGGGCCGCAACCTGATGGATCATCTGGGCGCCGATCACCTTTATCGCGCGACGCAACCCAGCCTCAACCAGGAACTGCGCCCCTGGTGGGGCAAGGCGCGCGCCGGGCTGCAATATCTGCTGTCACGCAGCGGCCCGCTGTCGATGAGCCTCAATCAGGGCGGTGGTTTCGTGCGGCTGGGCGATGGCGACGGCCCGCCCGACCTGCAGCTATATTTCTCGCCGCTCAGCTATTCGCGCGCGCCGGTCGGCACCCGCCCCCTGATGAGCCCGGACCCCTTTCCCGCCTTCAGGCTGGGCTTCAACCCGTGCAAGCCGACCAGCGCGGGCCATCTGCGCCTGCGCAGCCCCGATCCGATGCAGGCCCCCGAGATGCATGGCAATTACCTGGATACCGAGCATGATCAGCAGGCCATGATCGCCGGCGTGCGCCTGATGCGCAGGATCGCCGCCACCCCGGCGCTGAGGGCGGTGATCGACACCGAGATCGAGCCGGGCCAGGACGTCCAGAGCGACGCCGAAATCCTGCAATTCATCCGCTCCGACAGCTGGACGGTGTTCCATCAATGCGGCACCTGTCGGATGGGGCGCGACGCGGCGCAGTCGGTCGTGGATGCGCGCCTGCGGGTGCATGGCGTCAGCGGGCTGAGGGTGGCGGATGCGTCGATCTTTCCGGATATTCCCACGGGCAACACAAACGCACCGTCGATCATGGTGGGCGAAAAGGCGGGCGACATGATCCTTGAGGATGCAGCGCCATGAAAGGGCCGGCTATGAAACTGAAGAGCATCGAAAGCTTTTGCACCGAATTCGTCGGCTTCGTGCGGGTCACCGCCGAGGATGGCAGCCAGGGCTGGGGTCAGGTCTCGACCTATCATTCCGACATCACCGCGCAGGTGCTGCACCGGCAGGTCGCACCCTGGACCCTGGGGCAGGATATCAGCGATCTGGACGATCTGCTGGATATCGTCGCCGAGCGCGAGCATAAATTCCCCGGCTCCTATCTGCGCCGCGCCATGGGCGGGCTGGACACCGCGATCTGGGATCTGTGGGGCCGCCAGCAGGGCAAGCCGGTGACCGAATTGCTGGGCGGCACGCCGGGGCGGCTGCGCGCCTATGCCAGTTCGATGAAGCGCGACATCACCCCGGCGGATGAGGCCACGCGCCTGAAGGCGCTGCGCGACGCGCATGGCTTTGACGCGTTCAAGATGCGCGCAGGCGCCGAGGTGGGGCGCAACCGGGATGAATGGCCCGGTCGCACCGAGGAAATCATCCCCACCATGCGCCGCGAACTGGGCGATGATGCCGCCCTGCTGATCGACGCCAACAGCTGCTACACCCCCGAGCGCGCGATCGAGGTCGGGCACATGTTGCAGGATCACGGCTTTACCCATTACGAGGAACCCTGCCCCTATTGGGAGCTGGAGCAGACCAAACAGGTGAGCGACGCGCTCGAGATCGACGTGAGCGGCGGTGAACAGGATTGCGATCTGCCCACCTGGAAACGGATGATCGACATGCGCGCGGTGGATATCGTGCAGCCGGACATTCTCTATCTGGGGGGGATGGCGCGCACCATGCGGGTGGTCAGGATGGCCGATGCGGCGGGCCTGCCGGTGACGCCGCATTGCGCCAACCTGTCGCTGGTCACGCTGTTCACCATCCATCTGCTGCGCGCGATTCCGAATGCCGGGAAATATCTGGAGTTCTCGATCGAGGGGCTGGACTATTATCCGTGGCAGCACGGGTTGTTCCTGAATGACCCATACAGGATCACCGATGGCCATGCCGAGATAGGCGATGCCCCCGGATGGGGGATCGAGATAAACCCCGAATGGCTTGCCCGGTCGCAATATCGTATCAGCACCGTAAGCTGACACAGAATCACATCGGTCCGCACGGGCCGGAAAGAGGAGAATACCACATGATTTCACTTGAGAGCTTTGCCGATCTTGCATCGGTCGATCTGGGCGCATTGGTCCCCAAACCCACCACCCTGACCAAGGGTCAGACCGAGGCGTCAACCACGCTTTGGCAATCGCCCGACGGCGCCACCAGGATCGGTGTCTGGGAGGCCACGCCGGGCCGGTTTTCCGGGGATCGCACCATGGCCGGGGAATATTGCCACATCATTTCCGGGCGCGCCACGGTCACCAACAGCGACGGATCGGGCAGCCGTGACATCGGCCCCGGCGATCTGCTGGTTCTGCCGCAGGGCTGGACCGGGGAATGGACGATCCATGAACATATGCGCAAGCTGTTCGTGATCGACACGCGCGCCGCCGCCTGAGCCGCGCCGATCGAACAGGCCGGGCGCGCCGTTGCGCCGCGCCCGGCCTGAGCGTGCGTTCAGGGCACGACCGTCCCAAGATCTCTGAGATAGGGGCTTTCCTCGCGGGAGGCCGCATAGGCCGCCGGGTCGATCAGTGCATAGATCAGCGCATCGCCGCTTTCGGGCGCCGAGGCCAGAACCGCGCCATCGGGTGCGGTGATCGACGACAACCCCTGAAATCTGAACTTTTCGAACCCATCGGCCTGATCCGCATAGGCCATGAAAATCTGGTTCTCGAACCCGCGCACCCGCAGCACATGCTGCGCGACAAACCGGCTGGATTCGGCATGGGGCAGGGCGGTCGGCACCGCCACCAGATCGGCCCCGTCACGCGCCAGCCGCCGGACATTTTCGGGGAATTCGACGTCATAGCAGATCAGGACGCCCACCTTGATCCCGTGCAGATCGACGATCACCGTCGAGGGGCCGTTGGATTGAAAGATCGAGCGCTCGTAGTCTCCGTAAAGGCAGGTCTTGCGATAGATCACCGGCGCGTCGGGAGCCTCGCTGTTGATGACCAGCGCGCTGATATAACGCGCATCGCCATCTGCTTCGGGAAAGCCGGCGATCAGGCTGATGCCGATGCGCCCTGCACTGGCGGCCAGCCGCGTGACCCATTCGCCATCGCCCTGCTGGGCCAGCGACGTCAGCACCGGACCGCGCCCATAGCCGGTTGTGGCCAGTTCCGGCGCGATCAAGAGCCTGGCGCCATTGGTGGCGGCCTCCTGCATCGCGGTCTCGATCCGCGCAAGGTTGGTGGCCGGATCGGGCGCGGCCGACATCTGAAATACAGCAATCTTCATGGGTTTATCCACCTCTCAGGACAGGATCATAGCGAAAAGTCAACACAGAGCCGCCCGGTGACATCCCCGGCCCTGAGCCGGTCAAGTGCGGCGTTGACCTGCGAAAACGGCAGCGTCTCAACCGGGACGCCCAGCGGGTTGGCAGCGGCAAAACCCAGGAAATCGCGCATGTCCTGCCGCGTGCCGACCGAGGTGCCCAGAACCGTGTGCCCCCCATCCAGCAGCCACATCATCGACAGCGGCACCGGGTCATGGATCAGGGCCACGGCAACGATCCGGCTGAGCGGGTTGGCGGCCGTCTCGATCGTGGACCAGACGGCGGGGCTGGGCGCGAAATTCAGCGTGACATCGGCGCCCCCCGCCTGTTTGATCCGCGCGCCCGCATCGGGGCCGGCAGGCAGCGCCAGATCCGCGCCAAGCGCGCGGGCGGTGTCCAGTTTGGCCGGGTCGCTGTCCAGCACGAAAACCCGCGCGCCGCTGGCCTTGGCGATCAGGATCGCATATTGCCCCAGCCCGCCCGCGCCGATGATCAGCACCGTGTCTCCCACCTGCGCGCGCGCCCGGCGCAGCGCCGTCCACGCCGTCAGCCCCGCGCATAGCAGCGGCGCGCCATGCACCGGGTCGATCGCGTCGGGGATGGCGACGCTGAACGCCGCGTCGGCAAGGGCATATTCGGCAAAGGCGCCGTGATGCTGAACGCCGCGCGCGGTCTGCGAGGGGCAGAAGGTTTCATGCCCGCTCAGACACGGCTTGCAATCAAGGCAGGTCTGATACAGCCAGGGCAGCCCGACACGGGTGCCGATGGCCGGGGCAGCGACGGTGCCGGGGCCGATGCGCATGACGCGGCCAATGCCCTCATGGCCCAGGATCAGCGGATAGAGATCCTCGGGCAGGTTCTCGTCGCCTTCGCGCAGATGCAGGTCCGAATGGCAGATCCCGCAGCTTTCCAGCCGGACCAGTATCTGCCCGCGCCCCGGTTCGGGCAGGGGCACCCGGCGCAACACAAGCGGCGCGCCGGGGGCATCGCACAGCGCGGCTGTCATCATGTCGGGCAGGGGCTGGGTCATTGCGTGGCTCATCGTTGTTCGGGGCAGGATAGGCGCAGTTTGCCGGAACGGGAATACGGCATTGCAATTTGATACATTTCCCCCTCTCAATAGATGAATGAAACTGACCGGTTCCGACATCCATCTGCTGAGCGTCTTTGACAGCGTCGTGCGCAACAGCGGCTTTTCGGCGGCGCAGGTCGAGCTGGGCCTGAGCCAGCCGACGATCTCGAACCACATCACCGCGCTTGAGCAACGCCTGGGGGTCAAGCTGTGCCAGCGGGGGCGGCGCGGGTTCCTTTTGACCGAAAAGGGACGGATGGTGCATGAGATCGGGCAGGCCCTGCTGGAATCGCTGAATGTGCAATCGGCGCATCTGGCGGAACTGAAGGGCAATCTGGTCGGGCGGCTGCGCGTCGGCGTCGTGGATTGCGTCAACACCGATGCCAATTGCCGGTTGCCGGTCGCGATCCGTCATCTGGCCGAACAGGCCCCGGCGGTGCGGATCGAACTGACCATTCTCGGCCCGCAGGACATATTGACAGGGGTCATGGACGGCAGTCTGCATGTCGGGCTGGGCAGTTTTGACAATGTGGTGGCAGGTCTGCGCTTTGCCGATCTTTATAGCGAGGATCACGCACTTTATTGTGCGCAGGGGCATCCGCTGTTTGCGCGCGCCGATCACGATCTGAGCGCGGCAGATCTGCGCCCCTATGCGCGGGTGCATCGCAGCTATTGGAACCGGCAGCGCCGCAAGGCGGTCAATCTGGCGGAACAGGACCGCTTTGTGCATGAGATCGAGGCGCAGTTGCTGATGGTGCTCAGCGGCGCTTATCTGGGGCTGTTGCCCGTGCATCTGGCTGCCCCCCGCCTGGCCGACGGGCGGCTGCGGCGGCTGCGCTATACGCAGGACGATTACGCCTGCGCCATGCAGATGGTGACGCGCGCGGGACGCCCGCCCAAGGTGATCGAGCTGTTCACGCGGTTGCTGAAGGAGGCGCATGAGGGCGTGCAGAACTAGGCTTGCATTCCCTTGGACAAATGTAAAATTTTGCGCAACGGTATTTTCCACCGGCCACCACGCGCCATAGGGTTCGTGCGACACCGGTCCCGATCAAGGGCTCAAAGGAACATGACATGACAGACACAGACCGCCCGACGTTCAATCAGCCGCTGGGAGGCAATGACATGCCCCGGTTCGCCGGGCCCCATACCATGATGCGCCTGCCATCGCAGGAGACGGCGCAGGGGCTGGATGCGTGTTTCGTCGGTATTCCGATGGATATCGGCACCTCGAACCGGACCGGCACGCGCTTTGGCCCCCGCGCCATCCGCGCCGAAAGCGGCATGTTGCGCCCCTTCAACATGGCCACCGGGGCCGGCCCGTTCGCACGGATGCAGGTGGCCGATATCGGCGATGTGGCGATCAACACCTTCAACCTGCAAGACACCGCCGATCGGATCACGGCGGCCTATGACGACATCCTGCGTCATGACGTGGTGCCGCTGACGCTGGGCGGGGATCACACGCTGACCTATCCGGTGCTGCGCGCCATCGCGCGCAAGCACGGGCCGGTCGCGCTGATCCATGTGGATGCCCATGCCGACACCAACGATCTGATGTTCGGCGAAAAGATCGCCCACGGCACGCCCTTCCGGCGCGCGGTCGAGGACGGGTTGCTGATCAATGACAAGGTGTTCCAGATCGGCCTGCGCGGCACCGGCTACACGCCCGAGGATTTCGACTGGGGCCGCAGGCAGGGCTTTACCGTGATCCCGGCCGAGGAATGCTGGCACAAGTCCCTGACCCCGATGATGGAGGATATCCGCGCCCGCATCGGCGATGTGCCCACATATCTGACCTATGATATCGACAGCCTGGACCCGGCTTTCGCACCGGGCACCGGCACGCTGGAAATGGGTGGCCTGACCACGATTCAGGCGCTTGAGATCGTGCGCGGCTGCAACGGGCTGAACCTTGTGGGCTGTGACCTGGTCGAGGTATCACCGCAATATGACACCAGCGGAAGCACTGCCCTGATCGGTGCCAATCTGCTATATGAAATGCTGTGTGTCCTGCCAAAGAACCGGGCCAGCTAATTCCAACGACGAATTCCAACGCAGAATTCCAACAAGGAGAACTGAAATGAACGACAAACTGACACGCCGTCACTTCATGGGCACTGCGGCGGCCACGGGGGCGGTCGCGCTGGCGGCCCCGTCCATCGTCCGCGCGGCGGGGACGACGATCAAGGTCGGCACCTATGGCGGCTTTTTCGAGGACAGCTTCAAGAAATACATCTTTCCCGAATTCACCGCCGCCACCGGCATCGAGGTGAATTCGATGGGCATCCCCACCGGCGAGGCGTGGCTGGTGCAGATCAAGAACGCCGCCCGCGCCAAGGCCCCGCCCGCGGATGTGTCGCTGATGACCGGGATCGCGCGCAGCAAGGGCGCGGATGAAAAGCTGTTTCAGGTGCTGGACGAGGCAAAGCTGCCCAACCTGAAGAACCTGCCGGACCGTTTCAAGGCGCATTACAGTGATGGCGGGCTTTACGGCGTGGGCGGCGTGTCGTGGTATATCACGCTGTGCACCAATACCGACGAGATCCCCGTGGCACCGACCAGCTGGAAGGCGCTGTGGGACCCGGCCAACAAGGGCAAGCTGGGCCTGCTGGCGCTGCCGACCAACTCATATCTGCTCGAGGTGACGGCAACGACCTTTTTCGGCGGCACCGACATTCTGGACACCAAGGAAGGCATCCAGCAGGTGTTCGACAAGCTGTCCGAAGTGGTGCCGAACGTGCGCCTCTGGTATCGCGATGAGGGTGCGTTCCAGCAATCCCTGCAGGACGGCGAAATCCCGATGGGGCAGTATTACCATGACGTGACCGGTCTGGCCGCCGCCGAGGGCTTTCCGGTGACATCGACCTTCCCCGAAGAGGGCGGAATCCTTGATTCCGGGTCATGGATCGTGCCCGAACATGTCGAGCCGATGGACGAGGTGCATGAATTCATCAACTACATGTGCATGCCCGAAACCCAGGCCCTGCTGTCGCGCAACGTGGGGACCGCCCCGGTGGTGAACCCGGAACTGACCGACCTCACCGACGAGGAACTGGCCGCCGTCACCAGCCCGATCGAACCGATCGTTCCGCGCTATGACATCTACAAGGATCATGCCGACTGGATTTCGGACACCTGGAACAAGATGCTGGCCGGTTGAACGCCGCACGACGCCACGATAGGGCCCGCCCCGATCCGGGCGGGCCTGTTGCATTGCCCTCGGAGAATTGTGCATGTCCGGCCTGATCATCGAAAACGTAACCAAGAAATTCGGGACACTCACGGCGGTCGAGGATGTGAACCTGCATTTCACCACCGGCGAGATGGTCTGTTTCCTGGGGCCGTCGGGCTGTGGCAAGACCACGCTGTTGCGCATGATCGCGGGCCTCGAAGAGCCGACACGCGGCAAGATCCATTACGAGGGGCAGGACCTGACCCAAATGCCGGTGCACAAGCGCAATATCGGCATGGTGTTTCAGTCCTTTGCGCTGTTTCCGCATCTCAACGTGGGCGAAAACATCAGCTATTCCATGCGCATACGCGGGCATTCGCGCGCCGAATGCGAGGATCGCACCAGGGAATTGCTGGACATGATGCGCCTGCCCGGTGTCGAGGACCGGCGCATTTCGCAGCTCTCGGGTGGCCAGCGGCAGCGCGTGGCGATTGCGCGTGCGCTGGCGCTCAATCCGGGGATATTCCTGCTGGATGAACCGATGTCGGCGCTGGATGCCAACCTGCGCGAAGAGATGCAGATCGAACTGCGCAAGCTGCAACAGGATCTGGGCATTACGACCGTGGTCGTGACCCATGACCAGACCGAAGCGATGACCATGGCCGACGAAATCGTCGTGATGGGGCGCGCCAAGGTGTTGCAGACCGGCACCCCGATGGAGATCTACAAGACGCCGGTGGACCGGTTTGTCGCCGGGTTCATCGGCACCAGCAACCTGTTGCCCGCCCGGATGAGCGGGCAGGACAGTGTGCGCATCGGCGAAAACGAATTGCGCATCACCGGCAATGCCGGGCAATTCGCGCCGGGCAGCGAGGTGCTGTTGCTGACCCGCCCCGAAGAGGTGTTCGTGCGTCCGCGCGCCAGCGGTGCCCGCGAAAACGTGGTGCCGGGGCGCGTCACATTCGTGCGCGACATCGGGCCCACCATCGAAATTCTGGTCGATTGCGCCGGGCATGAGGTGATTTCCGTGCTCACCCCCAAGGACTGGCCCGATGTCGCCATCGGTGATGAGGTCACCGTGGAAATGCCGGCCCCCGCCTGTAGCGTTCTGGCGATGTGAGGGGCCGGATCATGCAGGACAATTCCATTTCACGCTATCTGGGCCTGATCCCGTCCTCGGTGATGATCGGGGTGTTTTTCGCCATTCCCTTTGTCCTGATCCTGTCGACCAGCGTCGCGCCGGTGACCGAGGAGGGGCAATATGGATTTGGCTTTGATCTCCAGCATTTCGAGCGGTTCCTGACGTGGTTCTACATTGAGCGGGCGTTGTTTTCCGCCGGGCTGTGCGTGCTGATCGCGCTGATCAGCCTGCTGATCGCCTATCCTTTCACCTATTTCCTGACCAATTTCGGCCCGCGCACGCAGACCTTGTGGCTGATCTATATCCTTGCGCAACTGTCCCTCTCCGAGGTGCTGATCGCGTTCAGTTGGCAGATCCTGCTGTCGCGCACCGGTGGCGTGGCAAATATTCTGGTCTGGGTCGGACTGGCCGAGAAAAGCTTTGCCATGGCGCCGTCGGCGGGGGCGGTTCTGGCGGCGCTGGTCTATCTGACGGTGCCGTTTTCGGTGCTGTTGTTGTTTCCCGCGCTCAGCCGGATGGACAAATCCCTGACCGAGGCATCGCGCACCCTGGGCGCGTCGCCGCTGCGCACGTTCTTTACGGTGGTGATCCCGGTCACGCGGCCCGCCATCCTGTCCAGCGGCGTCACGGTCTATGTGCTGACGCTGGGCGCGCTGATCGTGCCGCAGATTCTGGGCCGCCCCGAGCATTGGACGCTGTCGGTTCTGATCACCGATCAGGCGATATTCAACTTCAACATGCCCTTCGCCTCGGCGCTGGCGGTGGTGTTGCTGGTGCTGAGCGCGACCGTGATCGCCTTGGTCATGCGCTTTTCCGGGGGGAACAGGGCATGACATTCATCCGCCGCCTCTATCTGACGCTGTTCGCCGTCTATCTGATCGGTCCGATCCTTGTGATCACGGCGGTGTCGTTCAACGAAAAGAGGTTCCTGGCCTTTCCGCCGCGCGGGTTTTCGTTTCGCTGGTACGCCGAGATCTTCATCGCCGATGACTGGTTCGCATCGCTGATGAGCTCGCTGATCATCGCGCTGTCATCGGCCACCCTGTCGGTGCTGATCGCGATGCCGGTGGCCTATATCGCGTGGCGCTATGGGCTGCGCTATGCCAAGGCGCTGTTTTCGCTGGGCATCGCGCCGTTCATCCTGCCGCCGGTGATCATGGCGCTGGCGTTCCTGCTGTTTTTCACCAGCGTGGGGATGAATGGCTGGATGATCAACGTGGTGATCGGGCATGCGATTTTCCTGCTGGCGCTGCCGCTGGTCACCATCTCGCTGGGGCTTGAGAGTGTGGACAAGGCCCTGATCGAGGCCAGTCAGACCATGGGTGCCAGCAACGCGGTGGTGTTCCGCACCGTGATCCTGCCGATTGCCGCGCCCTTTGCCTTTGCCGGGTTTGCGTTCTGTTTCGTGCTCAGCCTGAATGAATATATCATCGCGCTGATGACCGTCGGCTTCACGATCGAGACCTTGCCGATCAAGATCTTCAACGCGCTGCGCTATGGCTACACGCCGGTGATCGCGTCGATCGCGGTGCTGTTCCTGCTGATCAACATCATGGTGTTTTCGCTGATTGCGCGGTTTTCCAACCTCTCGCGCATACTGGGGGCGATGGAATAGGGCGTTTTGCCTAGCGCCGCTTCAGGACGGTTTCGGGCGCTTGGGCGGGGCAGCACCGCGCGTCGGTTTCCCGGAGGCCTTGGCCAGTTGCGCGCGCAGCTTGTTTTTCTTGCTGTTCTTCTTGCCGGTCGGGGGCGGCGGGCCTTTGGGGCCGTCGCCCTTGCGATGCGCGGGCTTGGGTTTTGCGCCGGTCGGTTTCGCGCCAAGGGGTTTGCGGCGCGGAAATGTCTCGCTGACCGGGGCATCCGTTGCGGCGGCGGCGGATTTATACGCCTTGCGCGGGGCCGGGGCCTTGCCGGGTTTGGCCGGTTTCGCGGGCTTGGGCTTTTTCGGGCGCGGGGCGGGTGCATCGTTCCAGTCAACGGGCTTGGTTGTGCCGTGATTGGCCGGGGCGGGGGCCGGGTCAGCCTTGGGCGCCGCTTTGGGGGCAGCTTTGGGCGCGGGTTTGGGCGCCGCTTTGGGGGTGACGTCCGGCGCAGCGACCGGGCTTGCATCGGGGCCAGCATCAGGGCCAGCATCGCGCGCAGGTTTGCGCGGTGATTTCTGCGCCGGTTTCGGGGCGGGCCCGCCTGGGCGCGCGGTGTGTGACCTGGCGGCGGCGAGGTCGGGCGCCTTGGCCAGCTGCGTCAGGGACGCGCCGCCCTCGACCACCATGGCCGGGCCGATGGCGGCCAGAAACGCAGGCACGCGCGCGGCCAGGATTTCGACGAATGTCTCGTTGAACTGCACCCGGATCGCGCCGATATCGTCGCGGGTGATGTTGCCGGCCTTGCACAGCATCGGCAACAGGCGGCGCGGTTCTGCCCCGGCCTGGCGCCCGCCTGCGACCGAGAACCAGACGCTGGGTCCGAAGGCCGCGCGCGGCGCGGGCTTGTCATCGGCGGCGGACAGGTCTTCGGGGGCAGAGTGGTTGCTGGCGTAAAGGCGCAGATAGGCGGCGGCGATCTGATCGGGGGTGAAGGTCGCGACCAGCTTGTCGACATTGGGCTGTTCGGATTCGGTGATCTCTTCGGCCCAGGCGGGATCGCCCAGCATCCGGTCGCTGTCACGCGCGCGGATCTCATCCGCCGATGGCGCGTCGCCCCAGGTGGCCTTGAGATTGGCGGCGCCCAGGATACGCTCGGCCTTGCGGCGCGATTTCGGCGGCACGATCAGGGTGCTGACGCCCTTGCGCCCGGCGCGCCCGGTGCGCCCGGAGCGGTGCAGCAGCGTTTCGTGGTTGTTGGGCAGTTCGGCATGAACCACCAGATCCAGATTGGGCAAATCAATGCCGCGCGCGGCCACATCGGTGGCCACACAGACCCGCGCGCGCCCGTCGCGCATCGCCTGCAGGGCATGGGTGCGCTCATTCTGGGTCAACTCACCCGACAGGGCCACCACCGAAAAGCCGCGGTTGTGCAGGCGCGTGGTGATGCGGTTGACCATGGCGCGGGTGTTGCAGAACACGATGGCGTTTGGGGCCTCGTAAAAGCGCAGGACGTTGATGATGGCGTTTTCATCGTCGCGCGCGGCCACGTTCATCGCGCGATATTCGATATCGGCATGTTGGGACGCTTCGGATTTGGTTTCGATGCGCACGGCGTCGCGCTGATAGCTTTTGGCAAGGCGCGCAATCGCCCCCGGCACGGTGGCGGAAAACATCAGCGTCTGGCGGTCTTCGGGGGCCGAGCCGAGGATGAATTCCAGCTCCTCGCGAAAGCCCAGATCCAGCATCTCGTCGGCTTCGTCCAGCACGATGGCGCGGATCGCGCCCAAATCGATCGAGCCGCGCATGATGTGATCGCGCAGCCGCCCCGGCGTGGCCACCACCACATGCGCGCCCCGCGCAAGGGTGCGGCGTTCATCACGCATGTCCATCCCTCCGACGCAAGAGGCCACGGTTGCCCCGGCGGGGGCATATAGCCAGGCCAGTTCGCGTTTGACCTGCATCGCCAGTTCGCGCGTCGGCGTGATGACCAGGGCCAGCGGCAATGCGGCGGGCGCAAAGCCTTCGGCGTCGCCCAGCAACGTCGGCGCAATCGCCAGACCAAAGCCCAGCGTCTTGCCCGAGCCGGTCTGCGCCGAGACCAGCAGGTCCTTGCCGGTGAGGTCGGGATCGGTCACAGCCACCTGCACGGGGGTCAGGGTGGTGTATCCGCGCGCGCTGAGCGCGTCTGCGAGGGCTTTTTTCACGTCGGGCCTGTCTGTCAAGGATGTGGAACGCGGGGCTTGGAGCGTTCGGGGTTTAAGTTGAGATACGACTTGAACCCGATGCGCACGAAACCCGAGTCAGGATGTGGGCGTTTCGGGATAAACTCGTGATCCAAGTTTATCCGCAAACGCTTTAGTCTCTGGGCGCGCGAATGTATAGGGGTTTATGGAATTGCGCGCGTCGGTGACAGGCGCGGCCCAGGCAGCGCGCGCCCGGGCCGGTTTGCGCCGGACCTACCAAAGGGTCTTTTCATTGGCCGGGGTTCCTTCTATGAGACGGCATTAGAAATACGAAACACTCCTTTTTTACAAGCCCGCAGAGCGATTGAATCGGGGGCGGGCGGGGGCGGAACACCGCCGCGATTGCCGGGTCGGGTCCGGTTTGCTCAGGCTGGAATTGAAATGGCCGGATTGCGCAGGATAAAATGAATCTGACAAAGCTGAAGCTGACCGTGGCACGCATGGCTGTGCGCAATTCCTTCTTGCGCGGGGTTCTGAAGCGCCGCCTTCTGGCGCGGGTCAGAACTGCGGCCTCGCGCGGGCCCTATGTCGTGGTTCTGTCGATGGGGCAGAACGGGCATTCCTATGCGGCGGCGCGCGCCGCCAAGGCATTGGGGCGGCGGGTTCTTCTGGTCACCGACACGCCGCAGGTGCATGAGATTCTCTATTCCGACGCGCTGATCGCGCTGGATCCGATCACGCAGACCGATGCCGTGATCGCGCAGCTGGCAACGATCCCGCTTGAGGCGGTGGTGGTGTCGATCAAGCACCTGCTGCTGCCCGCCCAGGCCGCGATTGCCGACCGGTTCGGCCTGATCTCGGTCGGTGAGACGACGAGTATTCTGAACAACGACAAATACGCCTGGCGCAAGGCGCTGAGTGCGGCCAATGTCCCGCAGCCGGATTATTCGGCGGACCCCGCGCATTTCGAAGGGCGCGCCTGCATCCGCAAACCGCGCAGCGGGACAGGTAGCACAGGCGTCAGCCTGATGACGGCGGAGGACGAAAAGCTGACCGCCGCAGAGCGCGCATCGGGTGTCGAATATTTTTTTGAAGAGATGATCGAGGGTGACCAATACGATTTTGAAGGCGTGGTGGAAGATGGCACCCCACGAATCCTGAGCAGGGTGTTTGAAAAATATATCCCCGAGCAGGGTACTTTTGCGCCGCGGTACTTTTTATTCAATGCGCCAATTGATGCCGATCGCAATGCTGCGCTGGAACGCTGCATGCGCGAAACCCTGGCTGCCTCCGCTGTCCACAAGGGGGCCTTTCATGTGGAAATGCGGGTGCGAGACGATCATGCAGTGCCAATCGATTTCGCCAACCGCATGGGATACGAGCGGCTGATGACTCTGGCCTCGGGCGAGGATTTCGCTCAGGCTCATGTGAACTGCTTCTTGCCGGCCAAGGCTGAGGTCAGGCGCGGTAGGCAGCAGGCCGTGGTGCAGTTTTTCTGCTGGACCCAGAAAGATTTTGACACCGCGCGTCAACGTATGCGCGAATATCCCGGGCATGTTTTTGATCAACTTATGGTCCCGCACAGGTTTGCCGGAATCCATTGTCTGGGGATGGTCGTCTTTCAGGCTGATAGCCATGAAGATCTGGCATGTATTACCGCCGGACTTGGCGTGCGCGGATAACGGGAATGCAACATCACAGTGAGGTTATTGCGGGGCTGAAAGCAGGAGGGGCAACGGTTTTGTGGCAGAACATATTTGTGAGGTCGGCGTTTGACGAAATCCATCCTATCAAGTTCTCCGGTCGCGAATGTCTGGGCATGGTGATCCTGAAGTCCAGGACCCGCGCGGAATTCGATACCGTGACGCGTGACCTCAATCTGGTGCATTGATCTGCTGCGCTCAGCGGCGCCCGCGCATATCCCATAGCCGCAAGGAGAACGCGAAACCGTGTTGAGCCACAAAGACATCATCGCCAGGTTTCAGACCGCCGAAGCCGGCCCCGAACTGACCCGGCTGTTTCAGGACCCCGAGTTCTGCGAGATTTATCCGCTGCTGCGCCAGAAGGTCGTGGGTGAGAATGTCGCGCCGATGGCAACCGCCTCGGCGGGGTTTGGCGGGCGGGGGCGTCTGGCGGCGCGCAACGCCCGTGACCTTGCCCCCGTCCCGGCCGAGGATCTGCCACTGGAGCTCGTTCCGGTCGCCGCCACGCTGAATGATCTTCTGGCCGGTCTGTCGGCGGCCTTCGAGGC
>CAKSUL010000036.1 GCA_934501475.1 uncultured Roseovarius sp.
CCCTCGGTCATGCCAAGACGGGCCATGACATCGACCAGGCTTTCGGCGCTGACATCGATCACATGCTGCACGCCCATGTCACGCGCCAGTTTCAGGCGATAGGGATTGATGTCGGTGATCACCACCTTGCGCGCGCCCACCCTTTGCGCGACCAGCGCGCCCATGATCCCGATCGGACCGGCGCCAGTGACCAGCACATCCTCACCCACCAGATCAAAGCTGAGCGCGGTATGCACGGCGTTGCCAAGCGGATCGAATATCGCGGCGATCTCATCGGGAATGTCGTCGGGAACCGGCACGACGTTGGACTCGGGGATGCAAAGATATTCGGCAAAGCTGCCGGGACGGTGCACGCCTACACCCTTGGTATTGCGGCATAATTGCCCACGCCCGGCGCGACAATTGCGACAGGTGCCGCAAACGATATGCCCTTCGCCGCTGACGCGCTGACCGATCCGGTATTTGACCGCCGCGGCCCCCATATCCGCGATCTCACCGACAAATTCATGCCCCACGACCATCGGCACCGGCACCACCTTGGCGCTGAATTCATCCCATTTCCAGATATGCACATCCGTGCCGCAAATGGCCGACTTCCTGACTTTGATCAGGACGTCATTCGGCCCCGGTTCGGGCACCGGGACATATTCCATCCACAGGCCCGGCTCGGGACGCGCCTTGACCAGGGCTTTCATCCGGTTGTCCATCAGATCACCTCCAATTCACGGCCGACGGTCTCGAACGCGCCAATCGCCCGGTCCAGCATGTCGCGGGTCAGGGCCGCGCTCATCTGGGTGCGGATACGGTCCTGCCCCTGGGGCACCACGGGAAAACTGAAGGCGGTGACGTAAACACCGTGATCGTTCAGCCGCGCCGCCATCTGCTGCGCCAGTTTCGGATCGCGCAGCATGACGGGAATGATCGCATGCTCGCCCGGCAACAGCTCGAACCCGAGCGCAGTCATGCGGGCGCGGAAATGCGCGGCATTCTCCCAAAGCCGGGCACGCATGTCATCGCCGGCCTCAACCAGATCGAACATCGTGAGAGAGGCGGCGGCAATCACCGGCGCGAGCGTGTTGGAAAACAGATATGGGCGCGAACGTTGCCGCAGCCAATCGACTACCTTGGCCGACGCGGTGGTATAGCCGCCCGACGCACCGCCCAATGCCTTGCCCAGCGTGCCGGTCAGGATGTCCACGCGCCCCATGACGCCGCAATGTTCAGGCGTGCCGCGCCCGGTGGCCCCGACGAATCCGGTGGCGTGGCAATCATCGACCATCACCATCGCGTCGTATTTTTCCGCCAGGTCACAGATCTGATCCAGCTTGGCGTAATAGCCATCCATCGAGAACACGCCATCAGTGGCAATCAGGCGATGGCGCGCCCCCTGCGAATCCTGCAGGCACCGCTCAAGATCGGCCATGTCGCTATTGGCATAGCGGTGGCGCTGCGCCTTGCACAGACGCACGCCGTCGATGATGCTGGCGTGGTTCAGCGCGTCACTGATGATCGCGTCCTCCGGGCCGAGAATCGTCTCGAACAAGCCGGTATTCGCATCAAAACAGCTGGGGTAAAGGATGCAGTCCTCCATCTCCAGAAACGCGGCGATGCGCGCCTCAAGCGCCTTGTGCTCTTCTCCGGTACCACAGATAAAGCGGACAGACGCCATGCCAAAGCCATATGTCGCCAGCGCGCGTTGCGCCGCCTCGATGATCCGCGGATCATTCGCCAATCCAAGGTAGTTGTTGGCGCAAAGGTTGATCACGGTATCGCCGCTCTCCAACGTCACCTGCCCCGATTGCGGTGAGGTGATCACCCGCTCGACCTTGTAGAGGCCATCCTTGCGCAACCTCTCCAATCGCTCAGATATGTCAGCGTCAAATGTCTCGGATGCGCGCATGGGTCTGGTCCTCTCGTTTATCCTGTCCGATACCATGCCTCAGTCGTTTGGGATTTGCGACGGGCAATCTGCCACTGCCAGAGCAGACGACAATCCCCGCTACTGGCTGATCGTCCGCATGAGGGGCGAAAAACAGACACTAACATGGGAAAATCGCCCGTTATTACACCGCAATACGTGGGCGCCCCGATGCTTCGACCGTGATTTCCGCCTCAAGGAAAACCTCACGCGACTCAGTCTGCGCCGTGCGCAGATCGCGCGCCGCCGTGAGGTGAATATCGACGGCGCCTGCGGCAACGGCCTCGTCACGGGCGCGCTTCTCCAGATCGGACTGCAATGCGCCAAGTGCGGCGTCGGCGGTGGTATAATCCTGTGGCCCGGTTTCGAAATGAACGCGAAACACCCCTTCAGAGGGCGACGTGATCGTGCCGCTGCGCCGAATCGTGACACGGCCCACGACCGCACCGATCGCATTGGCGACACCGGCATGTTCAGGCAACACCATTCGACAGCCCAACCGCGCCCCGACCGCCGGATAATAGGCGCCGGCCGACGCCCCCAGCCCGACCACCGGCACGTTCAGCCCGGCATCCATGCGCAGTAATCCACGATGCCTATCCAGACCGCGCTCCAGCAGAATATGGCGCGCCAGATGATCCGGCGTCGATCCGAAATCGGACTCTTCTTCAGCAAAAGCAGTCTCTAACAAGGCAATACTCGTCTGATATGTCAGCCGATCGATGATCATCTGCGCCATGGCATGCGGCGTTTCCGCCAGGGCATTGCCCGATCCGGTGCGCTTGCGCGCCATCAATTCCATTGCCTTGGTCGCGGCCTCACCGTCCCAGGCCGCGACCCGGCCAAGCGCGTGGCTGGCATCCGACGGCGTGATCCCCGACACTTGGACAAGCCCGCGCGTGACCAGTCGGCGCAGTGACTGACTGTCGATGCGGGTTTTCAGGATTGCGCCAACGGGATGAACGTCGTCTCCGATTCGCTCCAGCATCTCGGTATCACGCCCGGCCAGACCTGCCGCATCCAGGCCCGGCACAATGCGCACGAACATGCCGTCGAACTCACCCGGAACGGTGTTGCGCAATTGCGTATCCAGAACCCTGTGCACCAGATCGGGCGCGGCAGAAGCAATCAGGCTGACCGGCAGAACGCGGCGCGGCCCCAATGTGACACCGCCGATCAGACCCTCATCCACCACATGCACTTCGCTGTCGCCACCCAGGCCGGTGGTGCGCATCGCCACCGCCTCCACCATCGTGCGCCAGGGGCCAACCTGGGCGCCAGCCGGGTCAATCGCCGGTTTCCCGCCGCGCAAAACCGCGACATCAGTGGTGGTGCCGCCAATGTCCGACACAATCGCGCTGTCTTCGCCCGTCAGCCACCGCGCGCCAACGATTGACGCCGCCGGCCCGCTCAGAATCGTCTCTATCGGGCGTTCTCGTGCCTGATCCGCGCTGATCAGCGCCCCATCGCCCCGCACAACCATCAGCGGCGCATGCACACCCAATTGCTTCAGCTTGCCCTCGGCCTCGTCGATAAGACGGGCGATCATCGCGATCAGCCGTGCGTTCAGCAACGCGGTCAGGGCGCGCTTCGGTCCGTTCAGCTTTGCCGACAGATGATGCGAACAGGATACCGGCCGGCCGGTCATTTCGCGGATCATCTCGGCGACGGCAAGCTCATGTTCAGGGTTACGCGTGGCAAATTGCGCGGCAACTGCAAAGGCTGAAATGCCATGATCCTCGGCCAGCCAGGCCGCCAGCGCATCGCGATCCAGCGGAACCGCCTGACTGCCCGCGTGATTATGCCCCCCCGCAAGAACCAGCGCAGGATCATCCCCCAACGCCGCGCGCAATCCGTGCGCATCCAGATCCCGGTCGCGAAAGCCGATATAGATCAGCCCCGCACGCCCGCCCTGCCCCTCGACCAGCGCATTGGTGGCCAATGTGGTGGACAGCGACGCCAGCGCAACCTCCTCGGGTCCGACGCCACTTTGCGCCAGCACGGCGGCGACCGCTTCACCGATTCCGATGGCAAGGTCATGACGCGTGGTCAGCGCCTTGGCGCTGGCGATCACGTCGCGTTCATCCCGGAGCAGCACGGCGTCCGTATATGTGCCGCCCGTATCCACCCCCAGCAATAGCGCCATGATCCAGCCCTTTCATCCATTGTTGAAAGTGGTTTAGCGGGTTTGCCGCGCTATTCCAGTCTGTTTGCGTCAGATTTGAGACGTTCACACGCCCATTGCGCCGCCTCGGCCACGGTCGGGTCCGCATCCTGCGTCAGCGTCGCGGCCACGCCAGCCAGCGAGGCATCACCGGAATTGCCGATGGCATAAAGCACATTGCGCACGAACCGGTCACGCCCGATCCGCTTGATCGGCGATCCTGAAAACATGGCGCGAAACCCGGCATCATCCAGCACCGCAAGATCGGCCAGCCTGGGCGCCAGCAGATCGTCACGCGCATGATAGCGCAGCTCGCGCGCCTCCTGGGCAAACTTGTTCCAGGGACAGGCGGCCAGACAATCGTCGCAGCCATAGATGCGGTTGCCCATAAGGGCGCGCAATTCAGGGTCGATCGGGCCCTTGTGCTCGATCGTGAGATAGGAAATGCAGCGCCGCGCATCCAGTTGATAGGGCGCGGGAAAGGCATCGGTCGGACAGGCGTCGAGACAGGCGCGGCAACTGCCGCAATGATCTATTTCAGGCGTATCAGTGTCTAATTCAAGCGTCGTAAAGATCGAGCCGATGAAAAACCAACTGCCCAGATCACGACTGACCAGATTGGTATGCTTGCCCTGCCACCCCAGCCCGGCCGCCATGCCCAGCGGCTTTTCCGGCACCGGGGCGGTATCGACAAACACCTTGACCTGCGCCTGCGCACCGGCCTCGGCAATCAGCCATCGCGCCAGCCGTTTCAGCCGCTTCTTGACCAGATCGTGATAATCCCGATTGCGGGCATAAACCGAGATCGTCGCCACGTCGCCCTGATCCAGAGTGGCGCGCGGATCCTCCTGCGGGGTATAACTCTCGCCCAGCATGATCACCGAGCGCGCCTCGGGCCACAGCGCCGCCGGATTGCCCCGCCAATGCGCGCGCTCGGCCATCCAGCCCATCTGCCCGTGACGGCCCTTGTCCAGAAAACTCTCCAGCCGCGGCGGCACCTGGGGCACATCCCAGGGCCGACAGATCCGCATCAGATCGAACCCCTCTTCATGGGCCTGATCCATCAGACGTTGCTTCAACGCTTCCATGCTTCTTCTTGCCCTAAATATCCCGGGGGGAGCGATGAAAATTCAACGAATTTTCGTCGCGGGGGGCTGGCCCCCCCTCTTTTCAGAAATCGAGATTGGCATAATGCGCGGGCGGCGGAAATCCCGAGACCTGATCGGCCAGTATGTTGCGGAACGCGGGGCGGGACTTGATCTTGGCATACCAGTCCTTGACGGTATCGCTGCGGTGCCAATCCACATCCGAGATGTAATCCAGCGCACTCAGATGCGCGGCGGCAGCAAAATCGGCCAGCGTCATCACATCCCCCGCCAGCCAGCGGCGATGATCCAGCAGCCAGGCCATGTAATCCAGGTGATACTTGATCGCCCGCGCCCCGGATTTCACGTTGCCGCTATCGGGAAAGCCGCGCCCCATCACCTTCTTGTTGACCCGCTCATATAGCAGTTTCGAGGTCACCTCATTGTGGAACTTGTCGTCAAACCAGCTGACCAGCCGGCGCACCTCATAGCGGGATTCGGTGCCGCGCGGCATCAGCGGCGGTTCGGGGTATTTTTCCTCCAGATATTCGCAGATTGCCGCGCTTTCGGACATTGTCTTGCCGTCGATGCGCAGCACCGGCACCTTGCCAGCCGGGTTGCGGCGCAGGAATTCCTGGGACTGCTCCCAATAGCGTTCCTCGATCAACTCGACTTCGATTTTCTTCTCGGCGAGGCTTAGGCGGACCTTGCGGCAGAACGGGGAAAGGGGAACATGATAGAGCTTGGCCATAGCGCGCGAACACCTGATGAATATGCCGTCCTTCAATGCCTGTTCGGGCGGGGATTTTCAATCCTCGAAACACCGCGCACGCCCGTCACGGCGAATGGTGGCCGCCCCGTCCATGATCGCGGCGGCACGTTTGCGCACCCAGGCACTGGGTTTGCTGGCTGATCGCCCCTTGGGATCGGGCAGCAACGCGGCCAGGCGCGCGGCCTGCGCGGCGCTCAACTCGGCGGCAGTGACGCCAAAATAATGATCGGCCGCAGCACCGACGCCGAACACGCCTTCGTCGAATTCGGCGATATTCAGATAAACCTCAAGAATGCGCCGCTTGGACCAGAACCCCTCAATCACCGGTGTCATCGCCGCCTCCAGCGCCTTGCGCAACCAGCTACGCCCGTGCCAGAGATAGACGTTCTTGACCGTCTGCTGGCTGAGGGTCGACGCGCCGCCACTGCGGCCCTTTTCGATCACGATGCGAATCGCCCCCATGTCAAAGCCCCAGTGATTGCAGAAATTGGCATCCTCGGCGGCAACGACGGCGCGCGCCATGACCGGCGCAATCTGGTCCATCGGCACCCATTGATGGGCGATCCCGTCCAGCCGGCGCGCCTCTTGTTTCATGTAAAGCGTCCGGCCCGGATCCACATAGCGATGCGTCAGCACCACGGCAAACAGCACCCCGACCGAGATCAGCGTGAACCACAGCACCCATTGGCGCAGCCACACCCAACCCCGCAGCACCGACAGGGGGCGGGCGTCCTTCTTGCTGCGTCTGGTGGGTTTTTCGGCCATGTCGTCGCGCTAGAGGTCGCGCAGCGCGGTGTCGAAATCTGCCCGCGCGCGCGCCCACACGCCCTGGTCCAGCGCGCCCAGACCACCCAGAGCGGGCAGCAACTGATCGGCGAAATCCCGTGAGGCCTCGACCGGCAGCAGCGACGGCAGGTTGTCGATCGCCATCACGTCCAGCACCGGGTCTTGGGCCACCCG
Organism: uncultured Roseovarius sp.; assembly: GCA_934501475.1. Classification (GTDB taxonomy): domain Bacteria; phylum Pseudomonadota; class Alphaproteobacteria; order Rhodobacterales; family Rhodobacteraceae; genus Roseovarius. The sequence goes on from CAKSUL010000036.1 coordinate 6,900, forward strand.
TCGCGCGGGCGCGTTCCAGTCGGTGGCGCGGTCATAGACCGGCACCGGATTGTAATCGCTGTCGGGATCGCAGGCGATATCACCGATCACCGAGAGTTGGCGCGCCGCAGCAAGGGCCGATTGCGGAACGAGGATCGGCGTGCCGGGGCGCGCGTAGACGCAGTTCAGGAATATGTCATGGCGCAGGATTTCGGGAAACGGGCCGCCGCTGGCGGTTTCGGCCATGTCCCAGCAACTGGGCGCGATTTCCATCGCGCGACACAGATCCGCCGCCCCGGTGCCGACCCGGCCCAGCGCGCCGACGATGATGACGCTGGGGCGGTCATCATTCAGATCCTGCGCCAGATCGGCCAACAGCGCCTCTTTGCCGGGATAGGCGGCAATCGGCGGGCAGATGCCGCCGCCGACCTGCGCGGCGTAGCTTTTCAATGCCATCGCCGCCCCGGCATAGCCCGCCCAATAACCAAAGGCGGCCACGCGGCGGCCATTCTCATCCACCAGATATTCCAGATCATAGAGCACACCACCCCCGGCGCGAAACCGCCTGAGCAGGGCGCGCCCGGAATGCTGCCCCTTGTAGGCATGGCCGAACATGATGTGACGGTGGCGCAGGGGCGTGGCGTCATCCGTCAGTTCCTTGAGGCCCAGGATGATCGCGTCCGCTGGCGCTTCGGGCCAGGAATGCGCGGCGGCGATCTCACAGCCGACGGCGCGGTAGCCGTCGATCGCGATTGCGCGCGCGGGGCTGTCCTCGATCGTGATCCTGACTCCATCGGCCAGCAACCTGGCCGCGCCCTCGGGGGTCAGGCCGACGCGTTGCTCATTGGCGCGCTGTTCGGCGCGCACCCACAGATGCACCGGCCCATCGCTCACAGCAGGCCCGCCTTGCGCGCCGCCTGCACCGAGGGGCGCGCCTCCATCGCGGCGCGAAACGCGACGATCCGGGGAAAGGCCGAGACATCGACACCGTCACCCTCCAGCCATGAGCAGACGACAAAGAGGTAGAAATCGGCGATGCAGGGCCGCGCGCCCATCACGAACGGGCCGGTCAGGCAATCCCCGTCGATATGGCGGGCGCTGTCGGTCATGTTCTGCGCGACCTTCGCCTTCATGTCGGCATGGCTGGCGGGCTGATCGGCCCATCGGTAGGCGCGCGTATTGTGCGCGTGGTTCACATGCATGGTGCTGGCCAGGTAATACATCACCGCCCGCACCCGCGCCGCATCCTCGGGCGCGGCGGGCATCAGATCCGCCTCCGGGGCGATGGCGGCGATATACTCCAGAATGGCGCCGGTTTCCGTCAGAATGCCGGTATCGGTCTGCAACGCGGGCACGCGGCCCTTGGGGTTGATGCGGTGATAATCCGGCCTGGTCTGTTCGCCAGCCGCGAAATCCAGCTTGTGCAGATCATGCGCCAGCCCGGCCTCATTCAGCGCGATGGCCACCGCAACCGAGATCGTTCTCGGTGCATAATAGAGTTTCATCATCATGTCCTTTCTTCAGACATAGGTGCGCGCATGGGCGCGGTCTGGCGTGTCCAGATGGGGCGTGGCGTTGAACGTCGACAGCATCAGCTGACCATGCACGAACTGCACCCGATGAAGCGAGCTGTTCATCACCTGCAACATGACCCGCGCCATCCCCGCATTGTCAAGCGCGAGAACATGACGCATCACCATGCCGATGACACCGCCAGACGTGACCAGAAGAATGCGGCCATGCCCCTCGCACAGCTCATCTATCAGCGTGGTGATGCGGCTGGAGAAACTTTGATAGCTTTCGGAAATCCCGGTCAGCCGGTCGCGCTGCCAATGGTCGATCACCTCGGGCAGGTAGGCGGCGAATTCAGTCGGATCGCGCGGCGCGGGAAAGCCGTGCTGCTGCTCAAGCGCGCGCGACAGTTCGAAATAGGTCAGCTCGTTCAGCCGTGCATCCTTGGCGGTGATGTCATAGCCCATGCCGCGCGCCGTGTCCGCCTGCCGGTTCAGGGTGCCGGTGATCACCCGGTCGAAATGCGGATCGGTGCCCTTCATATGCGCGCCCAGCCATCCGGCCTGCACATGGCCCAGGGGCGACAGGCGGTCATAACTGGCCTCATCGGTTGCGTGGCGGTTGGCCTGTCCATGGCGCACCAGAATAATCTCGGTCACTTCGTGCTGCCTCATGCGTTGATCTGAATGCGCAAGGTAAAGCGTTTCACGCCGGACCTGCAACACGCGTTTGCCTGCCATGGGCAAAACGGTTTCGGGTTCCGCGCCGCGATATCGTGTCGCACATGGCGTGAATTCACGGGCAGGTGTCGGGTTTGGCAGGGTTTTCTTTTGCCTCCCATGCTCTAGAATGGCCCGAACTCCGGGAGACGCGCGAATGTCCGATAAAATCCAATTCACCCTTGATGGCAAACAGGTCGAAGCCCAGCCGGGCATGACCATCTGGGAAGTCGCAAATGGCCGCGGCCTGGTGATTCCGCATCTGTGCCACAAGCCCGCGCCGGGCTATCGCGCAGACGGCAATTGCCGCGCCTGCATGGTCGAGATCGAGGGCGAGCGCGTGCTGGCCGCCTCATGCATCCGCGAGCCGTCCGAAGGCATGGTCGTCACCACCAATTCCGCGCGCGCCGAAAACGCCCGCAAGATGGTGATCGAGATGCTGTTGGCGGATCAGCCCGATCAGGATGTGGCGCATGACAAATCCAGCCACCTGTGGGACATGGCCGCCCTGCAGGGCGTCGCCACCAGCCGCTTTCCCAAGCTGGAAGAGGGGCGCATCCCGCTGCTGGATGACAGCCATGTGGCGATGTCGGTCAATCTTGATGCCTGCATCCAGTGCGGGCTGTGCGTGCGCGCCTGCCGCGAGGTCCAGGTCAACGACGTGATCGGCATGTCCGGGCGCGGCCATGATTCCTGGCCCACTTTCGATTTCGCCGACCCGATGGGCGACTCGACCTGCGTGGGCTGTGGCGAATGTGTGCAGGCCTGCCCGACCGGGGCGCTGATGCCGTCCACCGTCGTGGATGCAGACCAGATCGGCGACAGCGCGGATTTCGACCGCGAAGTGGCGTCCGTCTGCCCGTTCTGCGGCGTGGGCTGCCAGATCAGCCTCAAGATCAAGGATGACAAGGTCAAATATGTCGATGGCATCAACGGCCCCGCCAATGAGGGGCGGCTTTGCGTCAAGGGGCGCTTTGGCTTTGATTATATCCACCATGACCACCGCCTGACCAAGCCGCTGATCCGGCGCGATGACGCCCCTGCCAAGGGGCTGAATGTCGATCCGGGGAATTGGCAGGAATATTTCCGCGAGGCGACATGGGATGAGGCGATGGACGTCGCGGTCAGCGGCTTCAAGCGGCTCAAGGCCGATCACGGCGGGAAAAGCGTGGCCGGCTTCGGCAGTGCCAAATGCACCAATGAAGAGGCCTATCTGTTCCAGAAATTCATCCGTCAGGGCTTTGGTCACAACAACGTCGATCACTGCACGCGGCTGTGCCATGCGTCCTCGGTATTCGCGCTGATCGAAAACGTCGGCTCGGGTGGGGTGACGGCCACGTTCAACGAGATCGAGAATGCCGATGTGGCGATCATCATCGGGGCCAACCCGATCGAGAACCACCCCGTCGCGGCCACCTATTTCAAGCAGTTCACCAAGCGCGGCGGCAAGCTGATCGTGATGGACCCGCGCGGCGTGGGCATGAGGCGCTTCGCGACGCATATGCTGCAATTCCGCCCCGGTGCGGATGTGTCGATGCTGAACGCGATCATGCACACGATTGTCGAGGAAAAGCTCTACGATCAGCAATATATCGACGCCTACACCCAGAATTGGGAGGCCCAAAAGGCCCATCTGGCCGATTTCAGCCCCGAAAAGATGGAAGGCATCTGCGGCATCCCCGCACAGACCCTGCGCGAGGTCGCGCGCACCTATGCCGGCGCCAAATCCGCCCTGATTTTCTGGGGTATGGGCGTATCCCAGCACATCCACGGCACCGATAATTCGCGCTGCCTGATCTCCCTCGCGCTGATGTGCGGCCAGATCGGGCGCCCCGGTGCAGGCCTGCATCCGCTGCGCGGCCAGAACAACGTGCAGGGCGCGTCCGATGCCGGCCTTATCCCGATGTTCCTGCCCGATTATCAAAGCGTGATGGATGACGGCGTGCGCCGCGCCTTTACCGAGGTGTGGAAATCAGACGATTTCAGCTCCGAGAAGGGTCTGACCGTCACCGAGATCATGGACGATGTCCACGCGGGCAATACGCGCGGCATGTATATCATGGGCGAAAACCCCGCGATGTCCGACCCCGATGTCGAACATGCCCGCGACGCATTGGCCAAGCTGGAAATTCTGGTCGTGCAGGATATCTTCATCACCGAAACGGCCAATTACGCCGATGTGATCCTGCCCGCCTCGGCCTTTGCGGAAAAGACCGGCACCGTCACCAACACCAACCGTCAGGTGCAGATGGGCCGCCGTGCCCTCGCCCCTCCGGGCGAGGCGCGTGAGGATTGGCGGATCACGGTTGAACTGGCACAGCGGATGGGGCTGGCATGGGAATATGACAGCCCTGCCGATGTGTTCGCCGAAATGAAGCTGAACATGCGCTCGCTCGACAATATCACGTGGGACCGTCTGGAACGCGAAGGCGCGGTCACCTATCCGTCGCTCTCGCCGACGGACCCCGGTCAGTCGATCGTGTTTGGCGATGGCTTTCCGCGGCCCGAGGGGCGCGCGCGCTTTACCCCGGCCTCGGTGATTGCACCGGATGACACACCTGACGCAGAATACCCGATGATCCTGACAACGGGCCGCCAGCTTGAGCATTGGCACACCGGATCGATGACGCGGCGCACCCGCGTGCTGGACGCGGTCGAACCTGAGGCGAATTGCTCGATGCACCCCTCGACGCTGCGCAAACTGGGGGTCGCGCCGGGCGGCATGGTGCGCCTGAGCACCAAACGCGGCAGTATCCGGATCATGGCCCGTGCCGACCGCGCCGTGGCCCCTGACATGGTGTTCCTGCCCTTCGCCTATGTCGAGGCCGCCGCCAACATCCTGACCAATCCGGCCATAGATCCCTATGGCAAGATCCCCGAATTCAAGTTTTCGGCGGTCAAGGTCGAGGCAGCCGGCGCGCCGGTGCCGGCGCAGTAGGGGGCAGCAGGGGCCGGGCGTCTAGACCTCGACCGCCAGCGCCACCTGATCGCCGACGCCGAACACGCGTTTGTAGCGTGCGATTTCGGACGCCGGGCCCATTGCCTTGCTCGGGTTGTCCGAGAGTTTCACCGTCGGCCGCCCGTTGGCCGACACCGCCTTGCAGACCAGCGAGAACGGCGCCAGCGCATCGTCCTTGGTCAGGCCCCGGAAATCATTGGTCAGCAACGTGCCCCAACCGAACGAAACCCGCACGCGGCCCGCGAACTGTGCCTGAAGGGTCGCGATCTTCTGCTCGCTCAGGCCATCGGAAAAGATCACCAGTTTTTTGGTCGGGTCTTCGCCACGGGATTTCCACCACGCGATCGCAATCTCGGCCCCCTTGGCCGGGTCGCCGGAATCGATGCGGATGCCGGTCCAGCCCGCCAGCCAGTCAGGGGCGTTATCAAGAAACCCCTTGGTGCCGTAGGTGTCCGGCAGGATGATGCGCAGGTTTCCGTCATGTTCTTCGTGCCAGTCCGACAGCACCTCATAGGGCGCGCGGGCCAGTTCGGCATCGCTTTCGGCCAGCGCGGCATAGACCATCGGCATTTCATGGGCGTTGGTGCCGATCGCCTCAAGATCGCGGTTCTTGGCGATCAGGCAGTTCGAGGTGCCGACGAATTTTTCGCCCAGCCCCTCGGTCATGGCCTGAACGCACCAGTCCTGCCAGAGAAAGGAATGCCGCCGCCGGGTGCCGAAATCCGCAAGGCGCAGGCCCGGCACATCGCGCAGATGTTCGACCTTTTTCCACAGCTTGGTCATGGCGCGGGCATAGAGCACCTGAAGCTCGAATTTGCGCATCTTGTTCAGCACTGCACGGCTGCGCAACTCCATCAGCACGGCCAGGGCGGGCACTTCCCACAGCATCACTTCGGGCCATGAGCCCTCGAAGGTCAGTTCATACTGATCGCCAACCCGTTCAAGGTGATAGGGCGGCAGGCGCATGGATTCGAACCATTCCATGAATTCGGGCGTGAACATCTGGCGTTTGCCATAGAATGTATTGCCGCGCAGCCATGTGCTTTCGCCGCGGGTCAGCGACAGCGAGCGGATGTGGTCCAGCTGCTCGCGCAACTCACCCTCATCGACCAGATCGGCCAGCGGGATATGCTTTGAGCGGTTGATCAGGCTGAACGTCACCTGCGTGTCCGGGCGATTGCGGAAAATCGACTGGCACATCAGAAGTTTGTAGAAATCCGTATCAATGAGGGAACGGATGATCGGGTCGATCTTCCATTTGTGATTGTGAACACGGGTGGCGATATCGACCATTTCGGCCTCCGGATTGGTGCCGGGTGGTTAAATCAGGGGGCGAAAGGGGTGACAAGGGTGCACAACAGCGCAACGCCCTGCCATTGCGCGGGTTTCAGGGCGTTTGCACCACTATTTCAGCAATCCCAGCAGATAGTCGCCATAGGTGTTCTTGGCGAATTTGGCGGCGCGCGCGCGCAGTTGATCGGCGTCGATCCAGCCTTGGGCATAGGCGATCTCTTCGGGGCATCCGGCCTGAAGGCCCTGACGTTCCTGCAGGGTGCGCACGAAATTTCCCGCATCCAGCAGACTGGCATGGGTGCCGGTATCCAGCCACGCATAGCCGCGCCCCATGCGGTTCACGGTCAGGGTGCCGTCCTCGAGATAGGTCTGCAACAGGCAGGTGATCTCAAGCTCACCGCGCGCCGAAGGGGTGACACCACGGGCGCGCGCAGGCGCGCTGCCGTCAAGGAAATATAGACCGGTCACCGCATAGTTCGACCCCGGCACCGCGGGCTTTTCGATGATCGACAGGGCCTTGTAATCCTTGTCAAAGGTCAGGACGCCATAGCGTTCCGGGTCGGCGACGTGATAGCCGAACACGGTGCCGCCCGTGATGCGCGCATCGGCATCGGCCAGAACCTCGGGCAGGCCGTGACCGAAAAAGATGTTGTCACCCAGCACCATCGCCGAGGGCGCGCCGTCCAGAAAATCCTCGGCCAGAATATAGGCCTGCGCCAGCCCGTCGGGCGATGGCTGCACGATCCATGTCAGATCCAGCCCCCATTGCGATCCGTCCCCCATCAGGCGCTGAAACTGGGCCTGATCCTGTGGCGTGGTGATCACCGCGATCTCACGCAGCCCCGCCAGCATCAGCACGCTCAGCGGATAATAGATCATCGGCTTGTCATAGATCGGCAGCAGCTGTTTCGAGACGCCCATCGTGATCGGGTGCAGCCGGGTGCCCGACCCTCCGGCCAGAATGATGCCTTTGCGCGTGGTCATTGTGCCGTTCCTTTCAACTCACTTACGACGGCGCGCAGGGCTGCGCGCCAATCGGGTCGGGTGATTCCGGATGCGCCCTGCAACCCGGAACAGCCCGACCACGGATTTCAGGGCGGTAACGCAGGCGCCGGGATCGCCAAAATCGGCACTGTTACGGCCCATTGTGATGATTTCGACCGGGCCCACCGCGCGGTGGGCCAGTTCCGTGGCGACCTGACCGGATGAGCCGAACACGAGGATCCTCATGCCTTGCCCAGCCTTTGACCGACGCCATCGCGCCCCATCAGGGCGCGCCACCAGGTTTCATTGTCCAGATACCATTGTACGGTTCGGGCCATGCCCTGCTCGACCGTGACCGAGGGCCGCCAGCCCAACTCATCGCGGATGCGGGTCGGGTCGATTGCATAGCGATGATCATGGCCGGGGCGGTCGGTGACAAAGTGGATCTGATCGGCGTAGGGCGCGGATTTCGGACGCAGCCGGTCAAGAATGCCACAGATCAGCCGCACCAGATCAATATTGCGCCGCTCCCCATCGCCACCGATGTTATAGGAACGCCCCACAAGCCCATGCGCCAGGACCGTCAGCAAGGCGTCGGCGTGATCCTCGACATACAGCCAGTCGCGCACGTTGTCGCCCGCGCCGTAGACCGGGATCTCGCGCCCTTCCAGCGCGTTGATGATCACCACCGGAACCAGCTTTTCAGGGAAATGAAACGGGCCGTAATTGTTCGAGCAGTTGGTCAGCAGCGTCGGCAGCCCATAGGTTTCGCCCCAGGCCCGCACCAGATGATCGGACGATGCCTTGGACGCGGAATAGGGGCTGCGCGGATCATAGGGCGTGGTTTCATCAAACCGCCCCTCATCCCCGAGAGAGCCATAAACCTCATCGGTCGAGACATGATGAAAGCGAAAGCTGTCAGGCCGGCCCGATGCCACCCAGAACGCGCGCGCCGCCTCAAGCATGTTGTAGGTGCCGGTCACATTGGTTTCGATGAAATCGCCGGGCGCGTCGATGGAACGGTCGACATGGCTTTCGGCGGCCAGATGCATGACCGTATCAGGGCGGTGGCGGGCAAATACGGCCTCGACTGCCGCGCGGTCGCGAATATCCACATGTTCGAACGCATAAGCCGGGCTGTCTGCCACGCTGGCCACGTTGTCCAGGCAGGCGGCATAGGTCAGCGCATCGAGGTTGATCACCCGATACCCCTGCGCAATCGCGTGGCGCACCACCGCCGAGCCGATGAACCCGGCCCCGCCGGTGACAAGGATGCTGCGCTCAGCCATGGGAAAACGGGTTTTTCAGGTCGCGCAGACGCGGCGCGGCGGCGTCCTTGTCGGACAGGATGGCCTGATCGGGCGCGATACCCCAGTCGATGCCGATATCGGGATCATCAAAACGCACCGCGCCATCGCAATCGGGCGCGTAATAATCCGAACATTTGTAAACAATTTCCGTGTCGGGTTCGCGGGTGACGAACCCATGCAGGAACCCGGCGGGAATCAGCAACTGCCGCCCGTTGTCAAAGCTGAGTTCAACCCCCACCCAACGCCCGTAACCGGGCGAGCCGCGCCTGATATCCACCGCGACGTCGAACAACCGGCCGCGCCCGCAGCGCACCAGCTTGGCCTGGGCATGGGGAGGGGATTGGAAATGCAGGCCGCGCACGGTGCCGGGTGCGACCGAGAGCGACTGGTTGTCCTGCACGAAATCAATGTCGATCCCGGCCTCGCACAGCGTGCGCCTGCTCCATGTCTCGCTGAAAAAGCCGCGCGCATCGCCGAAGCGGCGCGGCTCAAGCAGCAGAACGCCGGGCAGGGCCGTTTCAGTCACCTTCACTGCATGTCTCCTCATCGCGGCGCTTGTTTGCTGATAGCAACCGGGCAGCGCCCTGTCACCTGCCAAGGCAGGGCAGTTGCGGCGCGGATCGTTACAAATCCTAAACAACCTCCATGTTTACGCCACATTCACAAAGGTTACCGTTAACCCGGCTGCGCCATGGTCGTCCCCGGTGAGTGAATTGTGAGTTGGGGTGAATCATGGCTGAAATACGCCTTGAGGCCAGAGGGCCGTTGATCGCACATCTGCCCGAGGCGTTGGTGGGCATAACCGATCTGTTGGTGATCAACGGGGCCAATGGTCCGGTCCTGATATCGGCCACGCGCGGCGATGGCTGGCTGACGGCGTTCGATGTGTCCGGCGGCACGGCCAGCGTGCTGGATAGCTGGCAGATCGACGATGCATTCCTGCAGCTTGAAACCACCGATCTGGCGGTGCTGCCGCGCACGGGGCAGGATCATCTGCTGCTGGCCGGGTTGGCGGGCACATCGCTGAACGCGCTGCCGATCACCGGGGGCGGGGCGCAATCCTATTTCAGCACCAGTCAGACCTATGCCACGCCCGGCATCGCAGCCGCACAGATCAGCGCGCTGTCGGTCATGAACCAAAGCCATGGCATTGCCGCAATGCAAGGCGGTGGGCTGGCCCTGCTGAGTTTCGACAGCGGCACGAATGCCAGCGCCGAAATGATCAGCACCGGGGACAGCGCCCATATGGGGCGGGCCAGCGCGGTGCTGGCGGTCGAGGTGCAATCGCGCAAGTTCATCTTTGCCGCCTATGGGCGTGACGACATGATCAGCAGCTTTCGCCTCAATCACAATGGCACGGTCCGGCATCTGTCGGATATCGTGGCCGATGCGCGCAACGGCGCGTTGGCCGGGCCGATGGCGCTGGCCACGGCGCTGGTGGCGGATCAGTTGTATCTGATCGTTGCCTCGACGAATTCGGGCGCGCTTTCGGTGCTGTCTGTGGCGCCCAACGGGGCGATGGCCCTGACCGATCAGGTGCTGGACAGCCGCGACACGCGATTCGCGGACGTCACCCACCTTGAGACAATCGTGATGAACGGGCGCACCTATGTGGTCGCCGCAGGCACCGATAGCGGGATCAGCCTGTTTGTCGTGCTTCCGGGCGGGCGGCTGCATCATCTGGACAGCGCGGCGGCGCAGCTGGACACGCCGCTGCACGGAATCACCGATATCGCGGTGGCCAATGTGGGCGGCACGCTTCAGGTCTGGGCCGCGACACAGGCGGCGCCGCATCTGGTAACCTTCAGCGTGACCGGGATGGCGGCGGGCCTCACCAGGCAGGCCACCGATGCCGGTGAGACGCTGACCGGGGGCGCGGGCGATGACATTCTGGTCGGGGCGCTGGGCAATGACTCGCTCAGCGGGGGCGCGGGGGCGGATGTGCTGATGGATGGCGCGGGCGTCGATACGATGACCGGGGGCGCGGGGGCGGATATCTTCATCCTGTCGACCGATGGCGAAAGGGATGTGATCACCGATTTCGATGCCACGCAGGACCGGCTTGATTTGACCGGGTTGCCGGGGCTGTGGGATCCTGACGATATACTGGTCGCGTCGCGCAGCTGGGGGGCCGAACTCAGCTATCGTGGCGAGGTGACGGAACTGCGCTCGGCCAATGGGCGGCCCCTGTCGCGCGGCGATATCGTGTCGGACGCGCTGATCACCATCCACCGCCTTTCAAAAGAGGCGGCGGCGGGCACCATTGTCGGCAGCATCGGGAACGATCTGTTCATCGGTGGCGACGCCGCCGAGGCCTATACCGCCCTAGACGGGAACGATACCCTGCGCGGTGAAGGCGGCGATGACACGCTGCACGGCGGTGCCGGCAATGACAGCATCAACGGCGGCTTTGCGCAGGATCTGCTCTATGGCGGGGACGGGGACGACACCATCACCGGCGACGCCGGATTCGACACTATCTATGGCGATGCGGGCAATGATTTCCTGAATGGCGGCGGTCAGGCCGATGAATTGCATGGCGGCGACGGCGATGACCGGCTGCTGGGTGAGGACGGGTATGACTATCTCTATGGCGACGCGGGCAACGACACGTTGCTGGGCGGTGACAGCGCCGATCGGCTGTTCGGTGGTGACGGCGATGACGAATTGCATGGCGGCATCAATTTCGGCCTGACGGTGGATGGCCTGTTCGGCGGGCCGGGCAACGACACGTTGTTCGGCGATGGCGGGTTCGACCTGCTGGATGGCGGAACCGGCAACGACAGTTTGAATGGCGGCAAACAGGCCGACAACCTCTATGGCCGCGAGGGCGACGATACACTGGAAGGCGGGGATGGGCTCGACCGTCTGTTTGGCGGGCCGGGCAACGACATCGCCTATGGCGGCAACGGCAATGACGGGCTGTTCGGCGAGGCGGGCGACGATTGGCTGGATGGCGGGCCCGGCGATGACCGCTTCTTTGGCGGTGTGGGTGACGATACCCTGCTGGGCGGGCCGGGCAATGATGAGCTGCATGGCGGCGCCGGGTTCGACGTGATCGATTCAGGCACCGGAAACGACACCATGACAGGCGATTTCAACGCCGATCAGTTCATTTTCGTCAATGGTCACGGGCAGGATCAGATCGACGACTTCGAGGCCACCAACGATTTTGAACGCATCGACCTGAGCGGGATCAGCGCGATCGCCGATTTTGCCGACCTGATGAACAACCACATCAGCCAAAGCGGCGCCAATGTGATCATCTACACCGGCGGAA
>CAKSUL010000037.1 GCA_934501475.1 uncultured Roseovarius sp.
GCAAGGTTGCATATGGGTCAGTTCTCAGTGACAATTTTGGCAGTTGCCGGGTCAATTCTCAGTGGCAATTAACAGTCATAGCGGTTCAGCCAGGCCCGCGCCTTGGCATTGCCGATATCGGTCGCCGTGGGCTTTCCTTCGGCGACCCATTGTTCATAGGTGGTGTTGCTTTGCGACGGGAACAGGAACAGATCGCAATTCAGGGTGTGGCTCTCGCCCAGGAAATGCCCGCCGGGACCAACCGACCTGACCGCCTCGAACACCTCTTCGATATCATCGAATTTCGGCCCCTTCAGGAAATGCACGAAGGCGTCGACTTGTTCGAAATCCAGCATCGTCTTTGCATAACTCACCGTCAACGCCCCCTCCAGCAACCCGCCTGCCATGGTGATCCAGTTGCTGTCCGACAGCATCGCCGGCATCAATCCCCACATGCTGTCGGTGCCTGCCTGCATGTCCGGCGATTTGGACGACGATGTATTGCAGATCGACCTGTGAGGCAGCCGGTAATACCGCGCCATCGCGCTGGCAAGAAACTGGACTGTCGCGCTCTCGGGGCTGCCATGCACGGGGGCGCCGGAATTCAGCGCAACCGTCATCGCAGGGACGCCGAATACCATCGGGCAACCCGGCCGGATCATCTGTGCCAGCGCGATCGCCATCAGCGCCTCGGCCACGACCACGCCGACAGTGCCGACATTGCTGGCCGGGGTGGAGGCGGCGGTCATCGAAAAGGGCGACACGAGAACCGCCTGATTATGCGCGGCATAGACCTTGAGCGCGTCCAGCATGGTTTCGTCCCACACCAGCGGCGAATTGCTGTTGATCAACGATGTCAGCACCGTGTTGCGATCCACGAAATCGACGCCGAAAACGATCTGCATCATGGCGATCGTATCTAGCGCCCGTTCGCGCGACGTGACGTTGCCGATGATGGGTTTATCGGAATATTTCAGCCCCGAATACGTCATGTGCATATGGCGTAGATGCACCGGCACATCCACGGGTTCGACAATCGGGCCGCCGGCGATATGCACATTGGCCGCCATGTGGTTCAGCTTTTGCAAGGCGTTCAGATCGTCCAGCGTGGCGTAGCGTCGCGCGCCGTCCAGATCCTGCACAAAGGGCGCGCCATAGCTGGGGGCGATCACCGCATGGCCGTCTCCGACCCGCACCGTGCGGTCAGGATTGCGGGCATGATGCAGATAGCTGGACGGTGTCGAAGAAATCAGCGCCATCAACTCATCGCGCTGGACAAAGACGCGGCTTCCCTCGACCCGTGCACCGGTCCTGCGCCAGTATGCCAGTGACTCTTCGTCCTGGAACACGCAGCCGACCTGCTCGGCGACGCGCATCGCAAAATCATGGATGACCTCGACCTGGGACGCATCGACGATGTCATAGATCGGCGTTGCGCGCCGAAGCGGCGGATTGTGAAAGTCCGGCGCGTTCAGGCGGGCATTATGGCGTGCCGCGCGCCCACCGCTGCGTTTCGAAGATATATGGGACATCGGGTGTTTCCCTTGTGAATTTCAAGAACAACGCTGTGTGACCGGTCAATTCATGGTGCCGCGGATCGGCTCGATTTCACTTCGCGCGCCCCAGGTATGGTCCTTGCAGATCGCTGTCATAGCAACCGCCCCAGCTTGCGCCCCTCATAGAACGCGTAGGCCGCATTGCGCGGTGCGACGCAGTCGCCTGCCGTGCGTGTCTCGACGCCGAGCGCGGTCAGTTCCAGTTCAAGGTCATTCAGCGCCATGTTGGTGGTCGCCAGAACGATGGCGGAGGCGGGCACGTCGGTCAGGGACCCGTCAAGCATGTTGCGCACTGTCGCGCCATCGCCGCGCCACTCGGTCACGACGCTTTCAGCAAGAAATGTGGCACCGTATTTCTTGAGGGCGGCGCGCACGGGAAAGTCGCTGGTGGTTCGTGCAAGATCCTTGCCGACATAGGCATCGGGCGTGACGATCGTCACCTTGTGGCCCTTTTCGGCCAGGTGCCAGGCCGTCCCGGTGCCACGCCATGCGCCCCCTTCGTCGATGAACAGCACATGTTCGCCAAGCCTGGCCTCGCGCCGCATCACCTCCTCGGGGGTCCAGACGTTGCCGTTCTGCAATCCGGGCAACCTGGCATGATCACCCAGCCAGCGCTGCCGCCCGGTTCCATCGGACATCGAGCCTGTGGCCAGCACCACCTTGTCCGCGCCAAAGGCCGCCACCTCGGGCGCGTCCATCGGGCTGTTATACATCACCGTGACGCCCAGTTTCTCGAACTGGCGCTCGTACCAGCGGATCAGGTCAAGCATCTGCGCCCGGCGCGGCGCCAACCCGCCCAGGCGAAACGCGCCGCCCAGATCGCCGCTGGCCTCGGCCAGGGTGACGTCATGGCCGCGCTCCGCCGCGGCGCGGGCGGTCTCCATGCCAGCCGGGCCACCGCCGACCACCAATATCCTTGCCGGGGCATCGGTTTTCTCGAACCGGTCACCGCCCCATTCCCATTCACGCCCGGCAGAGGGGTTGATCAGGCAGGAAATCCAGTAATCGCGCGACCGCCGCCCCCAACACATCTGATTGCAGGAAATGCAGCCGCGCACATCCTCATCGCGCCCCTCGCGCGCCTTGTTGACCAGATGCGGATCGGCGATCTGCCCGCGCACGATCGAGACCATGTCGGCCTCGCCGCTGGCGATGATCGCGCTGGCGTTTTCGGGTGTGCGAATATGGCTTTCCGAGATCACAAAGGCGTTTTTCAGAACAGCCCTGAAGCGTGCGGTGTAGGTGCTCGTCAACTTCTCACCATGCACGAAAGTGGGCATGACGCTGTCATAGTCGATGTAATTGCCCGACCCGACAGACACATAATCGAAATAACCCTTCGCATCCCAGATCGCGAGAATTTCCTCATAGTCATCCATCGTCAGCAGGAAATCGGTTTTCTCGGAAACCGACAGGCTGAACCCGATGATGAAATCCTCGCCGACCGCGGCGCGAACCGCCTCGAAAATCCGCGTGCCAAAGCGCATCCGGTTTTCCAGCGATCCGCCATACGCATCCTGCCGGTGGTTCGACCAGGGCGTGAGGAACTGATCCATCATCGAATGATAGGCGTTCCAGATTTCCACCCCGTCAAAGCCGGCCTTCTGACATCGCAGCGCCGCCTGCACGTGGCCTTCCACCACCTCGTCGATCTGCGCCACGGACATGGCGTGGCTGCCATCGCTGTCATGATATGACGGAAGCCCGGAGGGCGACCAATTGGGCTGAAACGACAGGTCGCCATCCCCGTGCTGGCCAACGTGATAAAGCTGCTGGACGATGACGGTTCCGTGCGCTTTGACACCCTCGACCAGCTTGGCAAAATGCGGGATCACGCTGTCATCATCATGGCGGAAATTGCCGCGTGTCAGAACGGCGGTCGCATGCACCGGCATCGGTTCCACGACGATCATGCCGGCGCCGCCCATCGCGCGTTCTTCGTAATATCCACGGTGCTGCGCCCCGGGATACCCGTTTTCGGACATGTTGGCGGTATGCGCGCCAAAAACCACACGGGCCTTCAGCGGGCGGCCCCGAAGGGACAGGGGGGTGAACAAGGCAGCGTGCGACATGCCAATCCCTTTGGACGACCGAGGATTCTCAAGACCTGATGCTACATCAAAATTTCCCGGGCATGATAGTGATTCAGCACGCCTTGATAGGGTGTGTCTTCATACGACCCTTGCGAAGATCCATCCCCGCCCCTGAAACCTTTCCCTATTATCCACAAGAAAAAGCAGTAAACGTGCCGTGCCTGCGGGCGACAGCGTTGCGGGCTAAATGGACGAATCTGCCATTAACTTTGCGCAAGCCCATTTGCGATAGTTGGCGCCTTGGTCCAGTGAATATCTGACTGGACATGGTCCGCGCGAACGTATTTTCCCATTCGATACGGCATCTCGTCCTCCGGGAATGACCCGGCAATCCGGGCGACGAAACCTTCTTGCCGGTCCAGATCCATAGCCTTCGCTAATTCTTCCAGCAAACCGTCTCTATACGCTCCTCGATAGAGCGTCGGCACCGGTTGAATGCCCAGCTCCATGAACCGCGCCAGTGTCGCGTCCCAAGGCTGAACTATATCCTCTATGATCCACGCGAAGCCGAGGAAGTAAGATGGGAGCGTGTCATAGCTGACCGAATGTCGGGCATAGAGGTTCTCGCCAACAATCCGTTCCCCCTCAGACATCTGGGGTGATACGCCTGCGGCGAAAGCCTTCAGCCAGTCACGTGACGGGTGGTAGCGGCTGTCAGGGCTCCGCGCA
Source organism: uncultured Roseovarius sp. (assembly GCA_934501475.1). Lineage (GTDB taxonomy): Bacteria > Pseudomonadota > Alphaproteobacteria > Rhodobacterales > Rhodobacteraceae > Roseovarius. The sequence goes on from CAKSUL010000037.1 coordinate 4,298, forward strand.
TGGCAGCCACCAGCATGGATGGTCGTGTTCTCCCCATCCATCTTTTCCGTGATAACGAGATCGTCCACGAAGAGACCTTCGAGCGACAACATCCGCTTGTCGTCGCTGGTCGCACCGGGCGAGATCGGGAGATGAAAGGTGCGGCCGTATTTTCTCATGCACCCGTGATAACAGGTTGGTCAACCACCGACCATGGGTTCTTGGCGGACCTCCCGTGTGACAGCTTCATGGCCATCGTAATCCCCACGAGGGTGTGCGTCTCATCTGACGGCCGACAGCCTCGCAGAGCAGCCCCCGCATTTGGTCCACGACAGGGATTGGCTTCCATAAGGTGACGGATTCGACGAATGAGAGACCCGAAGAAGACTTCCGCTTCCTCAACTTGGTTTCGGGGACCCGATGGTTCCACCGCCAGATGATCTCGTCCAGATACCGCTGGAGATGGTTCCGTCCCAAGCGATGATACACACCGATCAGGGCGCGCTGGACGACCGCGTTTACGGCCTCGGCAGTGTTGATATGCGCGCCAGTCTTCCTGTTGGCATACTGGCGCTTGTTATGCTGAACGGTGAGATGGCTGGCGAAAGTGGTTCCGGTCTTTCGGTAGCTGGAGTTCTTGTCGGTGATAAGCACGGAGTCCCGGTCGATCCAATCCTCCACAATGGGCTTCATCGTGCTTCCCTGGGCGTTCGGGATCAGGACCGCTCGAGCCTGACCGTTCCGCGCGGCAGCAACGAGGGCAATCGGCTTGCCAGTTCCTCGCCCACGCTTGTTCTTGACGCCATGGCGGAACTTGGGCCTCCCGCCGACGAAGGCCTCGTCGACCTCGACGGCTCCCGACAGCCGACCGGCAATGCCCTGCCGATCATCCATCATCTCGCGGATGGCATGGCCGAGCTTCCACGCGGTCTTCTGGTTCACGCCGCGCATGCGTGCCATTACGACAGACGAAATTCCCTTTGAGGACGTCAACACAAGAAACATCGCCGCAATCCAGATTCGCAGATCGAGTTTGGTCGCGTGGAGTGGCGTCTTGGTTGTTACAGTGAACTGCCTGCGGCATTCCTTCTCGACGCACTGATACAGTCCGGGGCGAACGGACCTCCCATGCAGCAGACGCGAACTCAGGCTGCCGCAATGCGGACAGAACCGATCATCACCCCAGATGGCGTTCTCCAAGTAGAGGCGCGCATGGCGCTCGGTCGGCATCTTCTTCCAGACGTCGCGGAGGGATTTCAGTTCGGTTATCATCAAGTAGCCTCACTTTGGATCGGAACCCAGAAGATTGGCCGATTCCTCCGAACCAGAAGCGTCTACGTCGTGGCAGAGCTGAGGCCTTTGCGGGGCAAGAGAGGCTGAGCGTTGCCGAGAAAGCTGCTTCTTCTGGTGGATAATAAGGAAACCTTTTGCATCTGATCAGACGCAAAAGGCCCCCATCATTGAAAAGGCCCTAGCGGTCGATCCGCGCGGCCATGATGGCGATGGCCTTTTGATAGACACCGGCGGCATTCCATTGCCTGATCACGTCAAAATTGGTCTGACCTTCGCCATATCCCGCCCCCGGTTTCCAGCCCTTTTGACGCAGGAAATTCGCGGTGGAGGCCAGCGCGTCGGCCTGATCATAGAAATCAACCCGCCCGTCGCCATTGGCATCGACCCCGTAGCGCAGCGCATTGCCGGGCAGGAATTGGGTATGGCCCAACTCGCCATGCTTGGCCCCTTTGGTCGATCCGGTAATGGCGCCCATATCGACCAGTTTCAGCGCGCCGATGGCATGCGGCTTGAAGAAATCGGACCGGCGGCAATCATAGGCAAGGGTCGTGATGGCCGAGACCACCGCGCTGTCGCCCATGAAGCCGCCAAACCCGGTTTCCATGCCATGAATCGCGATTATGACGCCCGCAGGCACACCGTAGCGGGCTTCAAGGGCTGCGTAGAAGTTTGCGTCGCGCGCCTTGCGTTTGCGGCCCTGGGCCACAATCGTATCCGCGCCGCGGATCTGCATGAACTTGTCCAGCGTGTATTTGAACGATTTCTGATTGCGGTCTGCGTGGATGGTGTCAGAGGCATATTGCGCCTGGGCAAGCGCGTTCAATCCGCGCTGCCCGACGCCGGCATTTGCAGCCTCTTGCGCAAAGGCCGCTTTCCACGCGTTGAATCCACCCGAATTGTTGCCGCACGGGGCCGCCGCCAAAGGCGCGGCGAAACCGGCCACCAAAAGAAATGCCGTGGACAGCAAAGTGATTGAACGCATGCGAAACCCCAACTTGTTACCGACATTTCCCCGGTAAAATGCCTTGCCCGGCATGGTGTCGCGGTTTCGTGCCCCGATCAAGCCCTTTGACGGGTAATGATCGCCATGGCCCGGGAAATACGCCTTAGCCGCGTTTCTTGTTGCGAAGGGCCGCCTTAATTAAGGTCTTCGCGTGACGGATGGCGCATTGATGCGAGCGTCCGGCACCTCATCCCCAAATCCGGCAAATCATCAGAGCGGCGCGTTGTTGATCGCCGAAAGGTCCTGATTTATGTCGAAGACAAGCCCCCGGACATCCTGGATGCCCATGGCCTTGAGCCGGGCGCTGTGCATTTCAAGGTAGGATTTCGCCGTTTCCTCATTTTCGAACAGGTAGATCCCGCCGGCCTTGCCGGTCTCCTCGTCCTGCGTCCAGATTTTCCAGATCAGACCCGGTTCCTGATTGATGGATTTGGCAAGATCACTCATCGCTGCGGCCATTTCCGCACCGAACGGGCCGGCAAAATCAAAATCAACCTGCAACAGCTTTTTCATCGTCATTCCTCGCAATGTTTCATAAAGGCTCCGCTTTCAACCGATCTTGCCGCCCTGCGTATCCGTGCCCTGGATGGTGCCATCCGGGGGTGCCCCTTGGCAACGGGTTTGTGCCTGACAAAGGGCGTGCGGTTTCCCACGCGGCGGGGGCGATACCGCCCAGCCCGGCTGCTGCGTGGCAAGCGCGGTTGCGCCGTTCCCGAATACAGGGCGGCGTTTCGGAAATCCTGGCCGGATCAGGCGCTTACTTGATCCGGGTCCAGACCTGGCTGTCTCTGATCGGGCCCTTGTTTCCCGACACTTTCAGCGTATTGCCCGACAGCGCCATCTTGCCCTTGGCATTGATGTTCAACAGAGGCACCCAGATCGTGCCGTTATCGTATTGCCCACCGCCCTTGGCCTCGACATCCCAGAATATCCGCTTGCCGATATTCTTGGTCATCACTTGCTGGCCCGCAGGGTTGAAAGCCTTCAGCACCGTGCCGCAGAATTTTTCACCGCATTGGCTGATCTGGATATGCGAGGTCAGGTTTTTGCGGTCGGGTTCGGTTTTCCAGATCCCGACAACCGGATCGGCAGCAAAGGCCACGACAGGCGCCAGCACCAGGGCGCTGATCAACAGGATTTTCTTCAGCATTTGGGTTACTCCAATCGGCCGGGGACAGCCCCTGACCGTTAGGATGTAACATAGTGGCGCCTTGCGGGTATCCTATAGGCTGCCGACATTCTCGCCGGGGCAATGTCCCGCATTGGCGGAAGCCCGCCGATGCAGGTCAGGACGGTCCGGCGATCTTCGGATGATCAACCACAGGGCTGTCATGGCGTCGGAAATACCTGCTCACGTTCAGGCACGGCAATCCCGGACATGGTTGTGAGACCCTCCGCCATGACGTAGGAGATGCCCCTACCCGTCAGTCCCAAAGGCCGGTCATCAAGGGAATGACTGAACCGGGTCCTGTCAACATGCCGCTATCAGTGGAGCGATGTCGTGAACAACATGGTGAATCAAGATAAGACGCGGTCGCTGCTGCGCGACCCCGCCTTCGTGCTGTCTCTGGTGACGGTTCTCGGCATGTTTCTGGGCATGGCCGGGACATGGCTGCCGGTTGACGGGCTTGCGGCGCTCACCATTCCGGCCTTGGCGGTTGTGTATCTTGCCGGTGGTCTTCCTGCGGGATGGCGGGCGGGATCGGCGCTCTGGCAGGAGGGTGTTCTGGATATCGACCTGCTGATGGTGGTTGCCGCCGTGGCAGCCGCCGCCGTCGGCGCACCGCTTGAGGGGGCGGTTCTGCTGACATTGTTCAGCGTCGCCGGAACATTGGAGGAGCGCGCGCTTGGCCGTGCGCGCCACGCGATCGAGGCGCTGATGGCGCTGCGCCCCGAGACCGCGCTGCGCAAGAACGCATCCGGCGCGGTCGATGAGGTCGCGGCCGCCGAGCTGGTCGCCGGTGACATCGTGGTGCTGCGCCCGGGCGCGCGGGTGCCGACCGATGGCACGATCGCCCTGGGGCGCGGTGGTCTGGACGAGGCCAATATCACCGGCGAATCCATGCCCGTATCCAAAGGTCCGGGCCAGCCGGTCTTTGAGGCGACGGTAAATCTCGACGGGGTGCTTGAGGTCACGGTCACCCGCACCGTCGGCGAAAGCACCATTGCCCGCATGATCCGCCTGGTCACCGAGGCGCAGGCCGCCAAGGCCCCGTCCGAGCGCTTCAGCGCCTGGTTCGGCCAGCGTTATACCATCGCGGTGCTGATCGGGGCGGTCCTTGCCTTCGCCGCCTTCTATTGGCTGGGCAGCGATTGGAAGACGGCCCTGTACAAGGCGGCAACGCTGCTGGTTGCAGCCAGCCCCTGCGCGATCGTCATCTCGGTGCCCGCGGCGATCCTGTCGGCACTGTCGGCGGCGGCGCGCGGCGGGGTGCTGTTCAAGGGCGGCGCGGCGCTTGAGACGCTGGCGGCCGTCGATACATTCGCCTTTGACAAGACCGGGACGCTGACCAAGGGCCAGGCAGCGGTGACGCAGATCGTGGCGCTTGACGGCGACGAGGCGGGATTCCTGTCATTGCTCGCCGGGCTTGAGGCCCATTCCGAGCACCATGTCGCCACCGCGATCCGGCGCGAGGCCACGGAACGCGCCCTTGAGCCCACCGAGGTCAGCGACGTCAGCGCCCGCCCGGGGGTGGGCATCACCGGCCATGACAGGCTGGGTCCGGTCTGGGCGGGAAACACAAATCTGGCCGAAACCATGGGCGCACCCGTCGATGCCCCCCCTTTGCAGGAGTTGGCGGGCGGCGCCGATACGGTGATCTATCTGGGCCGGGGCGACAAGGTGCTGGGGGCGGTCAGCGTCGCCGACGAGGCGCGCCCCAGTTCCGCGTCGGGGCTGGCTGCGCTGCGCGCCGGCGGTGTGCGCCGGATCGTCATGATGACCGGGGACCGGCGCGCGGTGGCGCTGCGGATCGGGGCAGCGCTTGGCTTTGACCCTGACGATATTCACGCTGAAATGCTGCCCGAAGACAAGGTGCAGGGCGTTGCCCGGCTTGCGCAGACGGGCAAGGTGGCCTTTGTCGGGGACGGCGTCAACGATGCGGCGGCGCTGGCGCGCGCGGATATCGGCATTGCGATGGGGGCCGCAGGATCGGAGGTGGCGCTGCAGGCCGCCGACGTGGCGCTGCTGTCCGAGGATATGCGCCAGCTTGCCGGCGCGCACCGCCTTGCGCGCCGTGCGGCGGCGATCATCCGCCAGAACCTGATCTTTGCCATCGCGGTGATGATGGTATTGGTCATCGCCGGGCTGTTCTTTGACCTGCCGCTGCCGCTGGCGGTTGTCGGGCATGAGGGCGGCACGGTGCTGGTGGTGCTCAATGGGCTGCGCCTGCTCTCGAACCCCGCGCGTCGGGGAGAGCGCGACGCCGCATCCCGCCGATCATCGGCTGGCGCCGAGCGGTCTGGCCTGGCGAGATAAGTGGGCCTGAATGGCAAGCGTTTTCCTTGTGCTGTCACAAATCGGTTGGGCGCGCTGACGGCTTCGGAGGTGGCACTGCCCCGGGGGGCCTACCCGAGGAATTTTGCCGCAAATCATCCGTCCCGAGCCGCAGCCGCCAGCCCGAGCAGCGGCGTTATCGTCCCAGAACGCTAGTTTGCGCGACCTCTGCGCTCACCCTGTCCAAACCGCCCGCCCGTTGGAATGATCCGCCCATGGGCGGCTTCAGCTCACCGCCCGCTGCGTATCCCGGCGCAGGGCAAAGTGCATTCCGACCAGCATGAGCGTGGCCGCGATCCAGAATAGGGGGCTGGGAATTTCCTGAAACACGACCATGCTCCAGAGAATGCCGGCGACGACCGCAAAATAGTTGAAGATCGAAAAGCGTGCCGGCCCTATCGAGCGGACGATAAAGAAGAACAGCCATAGATGGCTTGCGTTGATCAGCGTCGCCAGTGTCAGCGGCAGGATCTGTTGGCCGCTGGTCTCGGCCGGCCAGAACGATGCCCCCATCAGCAGGGTGACAACCGCGGCAACGCAAGCGCCGCCCAAAAGCGTTCCCGCCGCCATGCCGGCATTGGACGCGGCAGGCGGGCGAAGCCAGGCCGCACAATTATTGGCAAATGCAAACATGACCGGTGCGCAGAGCGCAATGAGGAACCAGCGCGCGCCCCCCGCGGGAATGACGCCGCTATCGGGCCAGACGATCAGCGCTATCCCGGCTGTTCCCAGCAGCATTCCCGACAGGATGCGCCGATCAAACCGTTCCGAGCCGGTGACTGCCGCGATGAAAAGCGTCAGAATCGGCGAGAGGCAGAGGACAAGCGTCAGGGTCGAGGCCGGCAGATGCTGGGCTGCGGCCACCAGGATCGCGAAGGGGATGCCGATGACCAGCCCACCGATCAGGACATATGCCCCCAGGGCCTGCGGGGCCAGCGACAGTGGCTCACCGCGGGCAAACACCCATGCAGCCAGGAGAAGACCCCCCAATAGCGCGGGCATCAACGCAAACGCGGCAGGAGGCCAGCCAGCCTCGGCGGCAAGCCGGTTTACCGGAAACACCCCGCCATAGAGAAACGCCGCAATCAGCAAGAGCACCAGCGGGCTCTGACGCCCAAGGGCAAACCCGCCGATCATGGTCTTCGGTTCCTTGTGCCTGAACGCAGGTTATTCATTTTGCTCAACCCCTTGTGGTGATGTCATGTGAAATGCGGCTGCGCGCGGCGCGTCCTTGTGGCGGATGATAGGTTGTCTTCGAATGCCTCGTCGGATGTCTTTCCATTATGCGCGCCGTGCCTGAGCCATTTTAACATCCGGTATTCGAGGTGGTCGGGACGTCCTGCGACCGAATGGCCCCAACTGGCCTCAACTTCGGCTTTGACTATAACGCCAGCGATGGCTTTGACCAGATGGCCCAAGCCGCGCAACCTTCGCCAATTCCGCCTCGGAATACCATTCCGCCCCGCCGGTATCGGCCCCTGCAAGCACGGCCGCCCCGGATGAACCCGGATCACGGCGCGGTCGCGAAACGTTCCAGCCGTGCCACGAAGGTTTTGGCCAGATCCGGCAATGCGCGCTGTGCGGGTTGCAATAGAAACAGCCGCCTGACGAGGCTGAGATTGACAATGGGAACAAAGCACAAGCCGGGATCCTTGAACAACATCAGCGCATTATGCGGCAAAAGCGCCACCCCTACCCCGGCCCGTATCAGGCATAGCTGCGCGATCGTGGAATGGGTCTGTAGCAAGCCGCTGGTCATGTCGGATGGCAGTGACGCCGACTCTGCCAACAGCATGGCCGAGCCTGTGCGCCCGCTCAGGTGGATGATGCTTTTGGGATCGATTTCTTCCAGGCGGGCCGGGCCGCCGCGCTGCGCCAGCGGGTGATCGCGCCGACACGCCAGCCCGAAGGCATCGGCCCCGATCTCGGTTTGAACCAGTTCGGGCGAGGTGCGGGCACGGCCCGCGACTGCAAAATCCAGTTCCCCGTCTGCCACCATGTCCGCGAGGGTTTCGGCCACATTGTCATGCAACAGGATCGACACATCGGGATGATCGTTGCGAAAGGCGCCGATGACGGGCGCAACCAGCGGGGTGATCGCCGACGGTGCCGCGCCGATGCGTATCGCGTCGCGCCGGTCATGCGGTCGGTTGCACAACCGTTCCAGTGCGCCGTCGAATTCATCCAGAATTGGTGCGGTCTCCTTCAGGAAGCCGAGCCCGAGAGGTGTCGGCACGGCTGGCCGCCGACGCCGGTCGAACAAGAGCCCCCCGGCGCGGTCCTCGACCTGGCGGACGGTTTCGCTCAGGGCGGAGGGGACCACCCCCAATCCCTCAGCGGCGCGGGAAAAACTGCCTTCACGCCATATCGCATGCAGAGCGCGCAGATGGCGCAGGCTGATATTCGTATTTCGTGAATATACCTTCATTTATTTCCATTATTATGAAGCATGATTTGCTGTCAATATATGCGCAACTCAGCAAGGATCGCGCGCATGACCACGATGGTATTCCCACATACTCCCGCCGCCCCGGCCGGGCAGGACGCAAGTAAGCTGGCCCAGTCGCTGCAAGGGGCCGGATTTCGCGGTGAGGTCGAAACCGATACCGCGCTTCTCGCGGCGATGGCTACGGACAACTCGGTCTATCAGATACGGCCCGATATCGTGATCGCGCCCATGGACGCGGCGGATGTCGTGACGCTGATGAATGTTCTCGAGCGGCCCGAATTCATGCATATCCCGCTGACGGCGCGTGGTGGGGGCACTGGCACCAACGGCCAGAGCCTGAACAGCGGCATCATCCTGGACATGCGCCGACATATGCATTCGGTTCTGGATCTGGATGTCGATCAGCAATGGGTCGAGGTTGAACCGGGCATCGTCCTGGACGATCTGAACGCGCAACTGCGTGCGCACGGGCTGTTCTTTGCGCCGGAAACATCGACCTCCACGCGCTGCACGCTCGGCGGCATGGTCTCGACGGATGCTTCGGGCAAGGGCTCGCGCATTTATGGCAAGACGTCCGACAACCTGCTGGGCGTGGAAATCGCGAACGCCAACGGCCTGCTGTCAAGTTTCGCACCGGTGCCGGACTGGGCGCAGCCGATGCTGGCGGCGGCGGAACGCGCCGCACGGGCGGGCCGGGACGCCTTTGTCGCCAATACCCCGCGCCTGAACCGGCGCTTTACCGGTTACGATCTGGAGCGCGCCTGCCCGGCACAGGGCGGGTTCGAGTGGTGGCGGCTCTTTCCCGGCTCGGAAGGGACGCTGGGGCCGATAACGCGCCTGCGGCTGAAGCTGCGGTTGATCGAGCCGGAAAAGAGGCTGATCGTTGCTGCCTTCGCCAGTTTCCGCGATGCGCTGGCGGCGGCGGTGCCCCTGCTGGACGACGATCCCACAGCGATCGAGGTTATGGACGAGCGCGTTCAGAAACTGGCGCAGGCTGGCGGGTTGCTGGACGGTCTGCCCCTTGCGCTGCGCCCCGGAACGGCGGCGGACCTGGCCTATACCTTTGTCGAGTTCAACGGGGCCGATGCGCCAGAGATGGACCGCCGCATCGCCGCCTGCCGCGCGCGCCTTCAAGGGCTGGAAGGCATCCGCGGCGTCCATGTCGCCGCCGTGGATCGCGCCGAGATCAGCGCGCTCTGGGCCATCCGGTCGGCCGGGGTGGGCCTGCTGGGCAAGGTCGACGGGCGCGCCCGCCCCGTTGCCTTTGTCGAGGATTGCGTCGTCCCGCCCGAGGTCCTGCCGCAGTTTCTGGACGGGTTTCTAAGGATTCTCACCCGGCACGGCCTGACATTCGGGATTTACGGCCATGTCGATGTGGGATGCCTGCACATCCGCCCGGCGCTGGATATCGACGCCGAGGCCGGGCGCGCCACGCTGGTCGCGGTCTCGGATGAGATCTTCGATCTGGTCACGGCCCATGGCGGGATCTTTTGGGGCGAGCATGGCAAGGGCGTGCGTGGCGCCTATCTGGCCGACTGGATCGGGGCGGATGCTTACCGCGCGCTGCAAGGCGTCAAGGCCGCCTTTGATCCGCACGAGCGTTTCAACCCCGGCAAGCTGGTTGCGCTGGACGGCAAGGTCATGGGCATCGCGACGACGCCGTTCCGTCGGTTCAACACGGAGCCCGGCGATCCGCTGGAAAAGGCGTTCCGCTGCAACGGGAATGCGCAATGTCTCAGCTATGACGCCGCGGTGCCGATGTGCCCGTCCTTCAAGGCCACGGGTGATCTGCGTCACTCGCCCAAGGGGCGGGCAGATGCGCTGCGCGCCTGGCACGAGGACCGACGCCGCGGCGACGCATATGTCGCCGAGGCGGATCTGCTGGGCGTGCTCGATACCTGTCTGGGTTGCCGCGCCTGCGCCTCAAGCTGTCCGGTGCAGGTGGATATCCCGCAGATGCGCGCGGCGTTCTATACCGAATATCACAAGCGCCATCGCCGCAGTTTCGAGGATCGCGCCGTGCTGCTGGCCGAACGGCTAAGCCCGTCGATGGCGCGTGCCGCGCCGCTGCTGCGCCCGTTCTGGCCATTGGCGCGCCGGATTGGCGCACGGCTGATGCGGATGCGCGATCTGCCGGGTCATATCGCGCGCCCGGTTCCGCGCCGGTATCGCCTGTCCCTGCGCGATCTGGCGCACGCCAGGCTGGCGGATAACGCGGTGCTGATCTGGCAGGACTGGTTCAGCGCGCTCTTTGACGAACAGGCCCGGAGAGACGTCACGCGAGGGCTGATCGCACTGGGATATGCGCCCTATTTCGCGCCCATGCTGCCCTCGGGCAAGGTGGCCGAGGATGCGGGTGAGCCGCGCGCCCTGCAGCGGCTGGCGCCAAGGCTGGAGCGCGCGCTGCAAATCGCGGCTTCGCGCGGCGTGCCGATGATCGGGCTTGACCCGGCCTATGTCCTGGCGCTGCGCCAACGGATGCGCAACGGGCCGGAATTGCTGCTCGTGCAGGAATTCCTGGCGCGCGAGATCGCCGGCGGCCGGACCCTGCCCGCCGTGACGCATGATGCGGACCCGGTGACGCTGTTTACCCACTGCACCGAAAGCACCGCCATCGCAACGTCGCGGCAGGATTGGCAGACGGTGTTCGGCGCGCTTGGCATTGCGCTACGGACTCCGGCAACGGGCTGTTGTGGCATGGCGGGTCTGTTCGGCCACAAGGAGCGGCATCAGCAGATGTCGCGCCGCTTGTTCGACATGTCATGGGCCGACCCGATCGAGGCAGCGCCCGGCGCCGTGGCCGCGACGGGGTTTTCCTGCCGCTGTCAGGGCGCGCGACTGGCAAGGCAGGACATGCGCCATCCGCTGGGCGTGATCGCGGATCATCTGGCCGGATCAGAGGCGGCCCGCCCGCATAGCGGCAAGGCCAAGGGATGACGGGGGACAGGCCGCGCGCCGCCAGAGCGCCCGGGCGGGGCAAGCGGGCGCGCCGCCTGCCCCGCCCTTGCCACCGCTAGAGCGGGAAGGTGTAGGAGGTCTTGCTCGAGGTGAAGAACTCGCGCGCGGCGCGGCCCTGCTCGCGCGGGCCATAGCTCGATTTCTTGCGCCCACCGAAGGGCACATGATAATCCACACCCGCCGTTGGCAGGTTGACCATCACCATGCCGGACTCGGAACGCGCCTTGAAATCCTCGGCGTGCCGCAGCGACCGGGTGCAGATGCCCGAGGACAGCGCCAGATCGCTGTCATTGGCGATGGCCACCGCGTGATCGTAATCATCCGCCTTGAGGACGCTGACAACGGGGCCAAAGATCTCTTCGCGCACATGGCGCATGTCGTTGTTGGCCTGTCCGATCACGGCGGGCGACATGTAATAGCCGTCATGCGCGCGCTCGACACGCTCACCGCCGCACATGATCTGGGCCCCCTCGTTGCGGGCGATTTCCAGATAGCTTTCGTTGACCTTCAACTGACGGGCATCGACCACCGGGCCCAGATCGCTGCCGTCTTCCAGCGCGTGCCCGACATGCAGCGCGCGGCATTTTTCGGTCATGGCCTCAAGCAGGCGGTCATGGATGCCGGGCGTCGCGATGATGCGCGTATTCGACGTGCAGCGTTGCCCCGTCGAGATGACCGAACCGCCAATGGCACAGGATACCGCGTTGTCCAGATCGGCATCGTCCAGCACCACGAGGGGGCTTTTGCCGCCCATTTCCTCCTGCACGCGACCGCCGCGGGCGGCGACCGTCTCGCGCACGGTCTGGCCGGTCCCGACCGAGCCGGTAAACGACAGCGCATCGACCTCGGTCGAGGTGCACAGCGCATTGCCCACCACACTGCCCGCGCCCATGACCAGATTGAACACCCCGTCCGGCACGCCCGAACGCGAGATGATCTCAGTCATCGCCCAGGCCAGCGCCGGGGTCAGTTCGGCCGGTTTCAGCACCACGGTATTGCCATAGGCCAGCGCCGGGGCGCTTTTCCACGCCGGAATGGCGATGGGAAAGTTCCAGGGCGTGATCAGGCCGACGACGCCCACAGGCTCGTAGCGGATATCGACGTTGATGCCGGGGCGCACCGAACGCATGAATTCGCCGGTGACGCGCAGCGCCTCTTGTGCGTAGAATTTGAACACCTGGCCCGCGCGGGTCACCTCGCCGATACCCTCGGCCAGGATCTTGCCCTCTTCGCGTGACAGCAGGCGGCCCAGTTCGTCGCGGCGTGCCAGTAGTTCGCTTCCGATGAAATCGAGCGCATCCGCACGCTGCTGCGGCGTGGCGTTGCGCCAGGCGGGCAGCGCGGCGCGCGCGGCCCCGATGGCATCGCGCGTCTGCTGTTCATCCGCCTTGGCATAATGGCCGACGATATCGGTCACATCGGACGGGTTGATGTTTTCGGATTCGGCGGTGCCTGTCACCCAGGCCCCGTCTATGAAGTTCTTGTTGATCATGGCTGTGGTTCTTTCCTGCTCAGAGTTCCGAAGCGAGCTGATCGAGGCTTTTGGCCACGATGCCCACCATTTCATCCACCTCCGCGCGGTTGATGATCAGCGGCGGGCAAAAGGCCAGCGCGTCCATCATGTTGCGCGAGATGACACCGTTCTGCGCGACAAGCGCATTCAGACGCCCGCCCAGGGCACCGGGGGCGAATTCGTCCTCGCGTCCCTTGGGGGCCACCAGTTCGACCGCCGCGATGAGGGCCTGGCCGCGCACTTCGCCGACCAGCGCATGATCGCCAAGCGCGTTCAGCCGCTCCTGCATATACGCGCCGACCTCGGCCGCATTCTCGACCAGGTTGCGCTCCTGGATGATCTTGAGGTTCTCCAGTGCGATGACCGCACCGACCGGGTGCGCCCCGGCGGTAAAGCCATGCCCCAGAACGCCGATCCGGTTGCTTTCGTCGGCGATCGGCTCATAGACGCGCTCATTCACCATGAAGGCCGAAAGCGGGAAATAGGACGACGTGATCTGCTTGGACATGGTGATGATGTCGGGCTTCATCCCGTAGGTTTGCGAGCCGAACATCTTGCCGGTGCGCCCGAAGCCGCAGATCACCTCATCCGCGATCAGCAGGATGTCATGTTTCGCCAGCACCGCCTGGATTTTCTTCCAATAGGTCTTGGGCGGCACGACGACGCCACCCGCGCCCATGATCGGCTCGCCGATGAAGGCGGCGATCGTGTCGGGCCCTTCGGCCTGGATCATCGCCTCGAGATCATTGGCGCAGCGGGTTGCGAAATCCTCTTCGCTTTCGCCGTCCTGGCCGTCTTTCCAGTAATGCGGGCAGGTGGTGTGCAGGATCCCCGGCAGCGGCAGGTCGAACGAGCGGTGGTTGTTGGGCAGCCCGGTCATCGACGCCGACGCGATGGTCACGCCGTGATAGCCGCGCAGCCGCGAGATCACTTTCTTCTTCTCGGGCTTGCCCAGGGCGTTCGAGCGATACCAGACCATTTTCAGGATGGTGTCATTGGCCTCGGAGCCGGAGTTGGTAAAGAACACCTTGCTCATCGGGACCGGCGCGATGCCGATCAGCGCTTCGGCCAGATCGACGGCGGGGCCATGCGATTTGGACGAGAAGTTGTGATAGAAGGGCAGTTTCTGCATCTGCGCATAGGCCGCATCCGCCAGGCGCTTTTCGTTGAAACCGACGGCGACGCTCCACAGGCCGGCCATGGCCTCGATATAGGATTTGCCGTTGTTGTCCTTGACGCGGATGCCATCGCCGGATTCGATGA